>PSRL01000170.1 GCA_003176035.1 Verrucomicrobiota bacterium | reverse complement strand
TCTCTCAAGAGGAATGTTCCAATTATTTTCGTCATGCAGGTTATACTGGAACTACTTAAATGTAAAATGCTCTAATTAATAAACTCTCTAACAGAGTCACAGAGGAGGATCATCCGGACCTCCCCCTGAGGAGATCAAAATGTGGGCTCAACTTATGGGGTGTGTTTCGCTATGGTAGACCCGGCGGTCTGATGACGAATATCTTCGGCTGAAACGAGAAAAACAGTATCTTCGGCGATATTAGCCGAATGATCACCTATGCGTTCAATATAACGAGCGATAAAGATCAGTTCTAAGTAAGAACGAACTTGCGAAACATTCTCGGGCATCGCATCGGTGAGCGTTTCCGCCACGTCCTTATTCATCTGATCCAATTGCCGGTCCCGTGGCTTAAGTGTTAGAGACGACTCTATGTTGCGATCGGTAAATGCTTGGATTGCGTCCTGAAACATGCGAATGGAATGATGAAACATTTCATGGATCAGGACGACTTCCGCAATTGCAGGAGCCGCATTTAATTTAAGTGCACGTCGCGCTATTCCGACGGATTGATCGGCGATGCGTTCCAGATGAACGCTCAACTTCATAGTGGCTAAAACTTCGCGCATATCCGAGGCGACAGGATTGAAACGCATCATGGTTTCAATCCCATCGCGATCGATCAAAACTTCCAAAGAGTCGATTTCTTCATCGTCGGCAATAGCGACTTTCAGCGGTTCGTCTTCACGGTTGATCAATCCTTGGAGGGAGTTCTGAAGATTGCGTTGCGTGAGGCTAGCCATCATCAGAGCGTTAGTTCGCAGCGAGGTCAACGCGGCTTCAAAAGTGCCTAAAATGTGGCGGGAATTAGTGGATTCATTCATTGTTATCAGGGAGGGGGGTTATCCGAAGCGGCCGGTAATATAATCTTCGGTTTGTTTTTGTGCGGGATTGGAAAAAATTTTCGTAGTAGTATCGTACTCGATCAGGCGGCCTAAATAAAAGAAAGCGGTTCGGTCTGAACAGCGGGCTGCCTGCTGCATGTTATGGGTGATGATGACAATGGTGAAGTGTTGTTTGAGCCTGTGGATGAGTTCTTCCACCCGAGCGGTCCCAATGGGATCGAGGGCGGAACAGGGTTCATCCATAAGCAATATCTTTGGCTGATTCGCAATGGCCCGAGCAATGCAGAGGCGTTGCATCTGGCCGCCGGAAAGGCCCAATGCACTTTCGTGTAAACGGTCTTTGACCTCATTCCAAAGTGCCGCACTCCGCAGGCTGCGTTCTACGCATTCGTCCAAAACGCTTTTTTTGTTTTGACCTGAGATCCGAAGACCGTAGACAACGTTCTCGTAAATGGATTTGGGGAAGGGATTCGACTTTTGAAAGACCATGCCGATATGTCGGCGGAGTGCGATCACTTCGAGGTTCGGATCATAAATGCTTGTTTCCATGAGCCGGATGTCTCCTTCATGACGCGTTCCCTGGATGAGATCATTCATCCGATTAAAATTTCGAAGGAGGGTGGATTTACCGCAACCGGAGGGTCCGATGAGAGCGGTGACCTGCCTTTCCGGAATTTCCATGGAAATATTATAGAGGGCCTGCTGGTTCCCGTAATAAAAACTGAAATCCAGAACCGAAAGAAAGTCAGGGCGATGTTCTTCCAAAGCGCTCATTGAGAGAAAAGGTTTTTCCATGTGGGAAGCAATGTCGCCATTTTGATCAGCACTTCGAACAAGAGTTAACATAGCAATTTTTCAGCAGGATAGGACCGTTATTGATAGTGTTTTTTTCGAAAAAGGATCTGAGCCGCCACATTGGTGACGGTCACGATGGCAACCAAAACAAGCGAAGCCGTCCACGCCAACTTGACCTGATGATCATAGGGGAGAGTGGAAAAGTTATAGATGAGTACGGCAAGGGAAGCGGTGGGCTGGTTGAGAGAAGAGGGCCAATATTGACTAAATAACGCCGTAAAAAGAACGGGCGCAGTTTCCCCCGCGGCACGCGCAATAGCCAGCATTAGGCCGGTCATCATAGCCGGAAGGGCTTCCGGAAGGACGATCCGCCAAATGGTCTGAAGACGAGTGGCTCCCAGGCCGGTGGACGCTTCTCGGAGAGATTGTGAAACACTCAGTAAAGCCTGCTCGGATGTGAGCAAGATAGTTGGCAAAATCAGTATGGCGAGCGCCAACCCGCCTGCCCAAGCTGAGAATCCTGTGTGGACCACCACAATCGCGAAAGCAAAAACGCCGCTGATGATGGAGGGAATTCCCGTTAGCAGTTGGGACACAAAGCGAACGGTGTGAGCAAGCGTGGATTGATGGGCATACTCATTGATATAAATCGCGGAAAGGATGCCAGTGGGTGCTGCGAAGAGCAGAGCAATGCCAACCATGATGAACGTGCCAACCACTGCGTTGCCAAATCCTCCGCCAGACATTTGCGCCGCCGGAGGCAATTGGGTGAAGACGGACGGAGTGAGCAGTGGCAGCCCATTCTTTAGGACGAGGTAAAGGATTGACAAGAGCGGAAGCAGGGTGAGGAAAGCCAGGCTCACGCAGAGAATGCTCAAGAGACGGTTAAATAAGGAACGGGCCTTCAGTCTGCCTGAACCTTCATGGCTATTGAAAAAACCGGAAAGCGTTGGGGAGTTCAATGCTAGCGAATATGGGTTGCAGCGGCTTGCTCAGTGCGTTTCAAGATTAATCGGCCGGCGATATTGACCATAAGAGTCAAAAGCATCAGAAGAAGAGCCGCATACATGAGAGCGGAAACCTGGAGACCTTCGGCTTCGGCGAACTGGTTCGCTAAGAGACTGGCTAATGTGCCCGCCGGGGAGAGCAAGGAAAAGGTTAAGCGCGGGCTATTCCCAATGATCATGGCAACGGCCATGGTTTCTCCCAAAGCCCTGCCAAACCCAAGAATTGTTGCGGCCACAATTGCGGGACCAGCTGCGGGTAAAATGATTCCGAAAAGAGCCTCCCAACGAGTTGCCCCCAGAGCATAGGCGCCCTCTCGCAATGTCTTTGGAACGTTGACCAGTGCTGTCCGCGAAATTGCGCTGATTGTAGGAAGCACCATCAAAGCCAAAACCAGGCTTGCTGTTAATAGGCTATTTCCAAAGGCCGGCCCCCGGAAGAGCGGAATAAAACCCAGGTATTTGGCCAATCCCTGTCCCAAGTGTTGGACGATGGGCACGACTACTGTAATCCCCCAGAGGCCGTAGACTACGCTTGGAATGGCAGCAAGAAGTTCCACAACAAAACGAAGAGTTTGGCGAAGAGAGAGGGGCAAAAAATTTTCACTTAAAAGAATGGCGATTGCGATTCCCAGCGGAAGCGCCATGAGAAGCGCCAGAAGTGAGCTGACTGCTGTCCCTACGACAAAGGCCAGAACGCCGTATTGCTCCGTATTGGGGTTCCACTGCGCATTAAAAATAAAATGCAGTCCAAAGGCTTTTATGGAAGGAATCGCCTGGGTCGCAATTTCCAGAACAATCCAGCCTAAGAGAAGCACGGTGGCGACCGCCGCGGCCCAAGAGAGGGTTCGAAACAAATCCAAACCCCGCAAATTTTTCAATTTTGAGGCAGTGGATGAGGCCGTGACGGCATTGAGGTCATTAGTGGACTGTTTCAAGTATTGCTTGGGCCTTTTTCACAATGTCCGGAGGAAGCGGAAGGTAACCGAGGTCTTCCGAGAAAGATTGCCCGGTGGTGAGACCGTAAGAAACAAATTTTTTCAAAGCGGTTAACTTTTCTAAATCATTGTATTTTTTGTATAAGAGAAGCCAAGTAAACGTGGCAATGGGGTAATCTTCCGCCCCTGGAGGGTCCGAAGGCCAACCCCGCAGATTGGCTGGCAGGGAAGCGTGGGAAAGAGCGGCTAGGCCGCTTGCGATTGTCGCGGTGACATAGTTGCCGGATTTATTCTGCAAGGTGGCAAATGGGATATGGTTGTGATGGGCGTAACCGTATTCGATATATCCGATGGCTCCAGGGGTCTGCTTGAGGAGTGCTGTGACCCCGTCATTCCCCTTGCCTGCCATCCCGGTGGGCCAGGCAACGGATTTATGAAATCCAACGGTTCGAGAAAACTCCGGGTCAATGTCGGAAAGGTGTTTGGTAAAGGCAAAAGTGGTCCCACTGCCATCCGAGCGGGTGACCACTATGATCGGAAGATTCGGCAACTGGACACCTGGATTTGTAGCGGCGATAGCAGGGTCGGACCATTGAGTGATTTTTCCAAGAAAAATACCGACGTAAGCCACTCGGGAAAGCCTTAAGGAGGCAATATTTGGCAAATTATAAGCCAGGACTATGGAGCCGGCGGTGGCCGGAATCATGACGACCCCTCGGCTCACGCCCGAGATTTCCTGATCCGTCATCGCCGCGTCGCTGCCGGCAAAGTCGACTAGGCCCGCTGTAAGGTTTTTAACCCCTGCTCCGCTCCCTATGGACTGATAATTGATCTGAATATCAGGATGGATTTTCACGAATTCCGCAATCCATCGTTGATAAAGCGGCGCTGGAAACGAGGCACCGGAACCTTGAACGGAGACCGCGCTCGCCACAGCGAAGTTCGGTATCCCTATCATGGCCAATAGGAAAAGAGCTACTGCCTGGAGCGTAGTGAGGAAGTTCATAGAAGAATCGCAAATACGTTATGAAGTCTGTAGCAAGCGGGGTGCAAGAATGGGAGTGGCTTTACAGCGGCTGCACTTTCGGATTACTCTCAACCGATTCATGAGTGAGTTGCTGTTGGAGGCTAGGGAGCTTCGCCGTTCGTTTCAAGTGGGAAAACAGCGGGTGGAAGTGTTACAGAATGTCAATTTACAAGTCTTTCATGGAGAGGCAATTTTCATTCGTGGCGCATCGGGTGCCGGAAAAACCACACTGCTCTATACCCTGGCGGGGCTGGAACGCCCTGAAGCAGGCCAAGTGTTGTTTGAGGGGACCTCTCTTTATGAGATCCATTCAAATCAATTGACAAGACTCAGAAATGCGAGAATGGGTTTTGTGTTTCAATCCTACTTCCTCCTTCCGGAGCTTACCGCTTTGGAAAACATTCTCCTTCCGGCTTTAATCGCAGGACGACGGCCGGAAGCGTCTGCCAGAGAACTTTTGGATAAGGTACAACTCAGCCATCGCGCCCATCACCTGCCTGCCGAGCTGAGCGGAGGAGAACAACAGCGTGTCGCAATTGCTCGCGCATTGATCAACGGTCCAGGCGTTTTATTTGCCGACGAACCCACCGGCAATTTGGACTCACGGACCGGAGAATCCATAATTGAACTTCTTCTCGGATTGGTCCGCCGGGAACGGCGCACTCTCATTGTCGTCACGCATGACGGGGCTCTTGCTCAAAAAGGAGATCGAGAGATTCACATCGAAGACGGAGCGATTCTTCAGTGAAAATTGCGTTTACCTCGTCGAATACAGAAATTTGCGAGATGAAATAGTATGAGAATTTTGCATGTGGAATCCGGGTTGAACTCCGGCGGGCAGGAATATCGCACCCTCGCAGAGGTGCGCTGGCTGAGAGCAGCCGGGCACAAGGCGTGGATCGTCTGCAATCAGGATAGTGAAGTTTTTCAGCAAGGTCTCGATGCAAATGTTCCCGTAATTCCTTTGACCATGCGCGCCACATTTTCCCCCGTGGCCGCCTGGAAGCTCTATCACCTGGCGCGTAAATTGCCCTGCGATTTGATTCACACTCACAGTCCCATAGATGCCTGGATTGCCGCGCCCTTGAGATTTTTGGGACTGCCGGTCGTTCGTACCCGCCATATTACAAATCCGGTGCGCCCAACTTTTTTCCGAACCTTTTGCTATCGATATGGTTGCGATCACCTGATTCCCAGCGCGGAAATAATCCGAGAGATGTTCGAAGACCGGAATCGGATCCCAAGAAAACAAATGACTGTCATTGGCGAGGGTGCGGATTTGACGGAGTTTCACCCAAATGTCAATGGCTCACCTTTTCGCCAACTTTGGGGTGCCCAGGCGGGGGATATTCTTTTTGGTTGCGTAGGGATGCTCCGTCCGGAAAAGGGACAGAGTACTTTCATTCAGGCAGCGGCTCATGCTCACAAGCAAATTCCTAATGCCCGGTTTGTTTTGATCGGAGACAACTCCAAGCCGGGGTCCCCGATGCGAGCAAAGTATCGCGATTTGGTTCAGGAAAATTTTGGATATGATGCCTGGCAACCGGAAAGTCACATCCGCCTCTCGAAAGAAACTCCCATCCTCATGCATGGACATGCGGCGGATGTCGCTGCCGCTACCGCCGCACTGGACGTGGCTGTCGTGCCCTCGTCGGCGGAGGCTCAATCCCGAACTGCCCCCGAAGCGCTCTGTTTAGGAAAACCGGTCATCGCCTGTCGCGTGGGCGGCCTTCCCGAGGTGGTGGACCATGAAAAAACCGGTTTGCTTGTGCCCCGGAAAGATCCAGAAGCTCTCGCAGAAGCAATGATCCGCTTGGCAAAGGATTCCGCACTCCGCAGGCAATTTGCACTTGCCGCCGCAGAGGAGGGGGAAAAACGATTTTCATTGGATGCCAGAATGAAAGAGACGCTCGAAGTCTATGAAAAGGTCCTTTTTAAACGGACAAGCTCTGAGAGGTGCTGTTCTAAGAATAGCAACTAAACTAAAGTCTTATAAAGTCAGCTACGCTTATTTAGGAGATGTTTCTACGCTTTACCTAGGCTAGCTGATTCAGCTAATATCAACCATTAAATGATAAGGGTCTTACATGTGGAATCCAGCGTGGATTCTGGCGGGCAGGAATATCGCACCATGGCTGAAGTGGCGTGGTTGAATGCCAATGGACATGAAGCATGGCTTGCATGCATCCCAGGGAGTTGGCTTTTTAAACATGGCACCGCAGCAAAATTGCCACTGGTTCCCCTCGAAATGCCTTCTACCCGAAGTCCCGCGGCGATGTGGAAGCTTTTTCAAATCGTTCGTGAACTCAATTGCGATGTTGTCCATGTTCACGGCTCAGTGGGTGCGTGGACGGCGGCGCCCTTGAGGCTACTAGGAATCCCCATCGTTCGGAGTCGGCACATTACAAATCGCCTTCGGAGGGGCTTTTTTAGAACATTCAGTTACCGATATGCCTGTAACCATTTAATTCCGACGGCGGAATTTACACGGGAACAGTTTATCCGTGAGAGCGGCATCCCAGCCAAGCACATGACCGTCGTTGGCGAAGGAGTCGATCTTTCCCGTTTCAATCGAAATGTGGATGGGGCCTCTTTCCGGACGCTGTGGGGTGCCAGATCCGAGGATATCGTATTCGGATGTGCGGCCATGTTGCGGATGCAAAAGGGTCAAAAAGTCCTCATCGATGCGGCGGAGCATGTTCTCAAAAAAGTGCCCAATGCGCGCTTTGTGTTGGTGGGGGACAATACAGATCCGGCGCGGTTAACGGACCCTGCCGGGGCCGAAATTCGAGCGAAATATCGCAAAATCATTCAAGACAAGTTCGGATACGATGCTTGGCGACCGGGGAATGATTGCATTTTCCTCTCTGCAAACGCGCCCATCCTGATGCATGGTCACGAGCCTAACATAGCGCAAGCTACCGCCGCCTTTGATATCGTGGTCATTCCTTCCCTGGAAGAAGCACAGTCCAGAACAGCT
>PSRL01000037.1 GCA_003176035.1 Verrucomicrobiota bacterium | reverse complement strand
ATTTCGTTACCAAATTGCCTCCGGACATTGATGCTTTCTAGCCAAAAGGACTTTTTCAGGGACGACTAACTAGCGTAGAGCCTGTCCCGAAATCTAGGAAGACGCGTTGCCAGAGATTCTGGAACTAGGCGCTGTTGCCCCAACCGGGCCGTCCTGCAGCTGCCAGACCTGGTAACAGCAGGTAACTCTTTAATTAAAAAATACTCTAGCTCTGCTGTCCACAGCAGCTTTTGTACTTTTTCCCGCTGCCGCAGGGACAGGGGTCATTTCGGCCGACTTTAGGTATTTCACGTCGAATCGGAAGCTCTATTCTTTGTTCAGAAGTCGGCTGTTGCGCTGAGGGAGGCACGGATAAAGACTGAGCTGCTGAAATTGCGGCCATCTCCGCCGGGTCCATTCGGAGGAAATGTTGGGGCATGGAGGCAAGGAGCATTTCAAAGGTCTGTAAGTTGGTTGTGCTGCGGAACAGATTGGAGAGAATCTCCAATTTAATATTGTCCATGAGCTCCACAAACATCGCATAGGCGTCGTTTTTGTACTCTACGAGGGGGTCCTTTTGACCAAATGCTCGGAGATAAACCGCCTCTCGAAGGCCATCCAAGGCGTAGAGATGTTCCTGCCAAAGTCGGTCTACCGCATTGAGCATGATATACCGTTCCAGCCCCTTTACGGCGGCGCGATCTTCCAGGGAAGCCTTTCGTTCGTAGGCGTTTCGAATGGTCTCTAAAAGGTACGTCCCATTTTCTTCCATGGAACGAGAGTTAAAATTGGATTTCTCTGCGGAAAGTCCTAATGGGAATGTGGTATTCACCCAATTGAGCAAACCGGTGTAATCGCTCTCTTCAGGATGATCTCCAAGAAACTCCTTCGTTTTTTTAGGCACCGCTTCGCTCAGTACTTCGAGGATCATCGTATGGGGATCTTCGGCGTCGATGATTTCATTGCGATAACCGTAGACGACTTCTCGTTGTTGGTTCATCACATCGTCAAATTCCAGCGTGCGGCGTCGAATCAGGTAATTGCGTTGCTCAACCCTCTTTTGAGCAGTTTCGACGCTTTTGTTGAGCAGCGGATGTTCTAATTCCTCCCCCTCTTTCATCCCAAAGGTTTCCATGATCTTGGTCATCCGCTCACTTGCACCAAAGTTACGCATGAGGTCGTCTTCAAAGCTCACATAAAAACGGGAAACGCCCGGATCTCCCTGTCGAGCGCAGCGTCCGCGCAGCTGCCGGTCAATACGGCGAGATTCGTGACGGTCGGTGCCAATCACATACAAGCCATTGAGATTGGAAACTCCTTCGCCCAGCTTGATGTCTGTGCCGCGTCCAGCCATGTTGGTGGAGATCGTCACAGCCCCCGCAATACCGGCTCGGGCAACAATTTCAGCCTCCTGCATGTGGTATTTGGCGTTGAGTACGGTGTGAGGGATTTTTTCTCTCTTCAGCATACGACTCAACAATTCAGAGGCTTCCACACTAGCTGTGCCGACCAAAACCGGTTGTTTGCGTCCATGAGCATTTTTAATCTCCTCGATAACGGCATTATATTTCTCGCGCCGGGTCTTGTAGATCCGATCATTTAAATCTTTGCGACGGACTGGTTGATTGGTGGGAATGACCACCACGTCCAGACGATAGATGTCATGGAATTCGTTGGCTTCGGTTTCCGCGGTGCCGGTCATGCCGGAGAGTTTTGTATATAACCGAAAATAATTCTGGATGGTAATGGTCGCGAGAGTCTGCGTCTCGCGATCAATTTGCACTCCTTCCTTTGCTTCCACCGCTTGGTGCAATCCATCGCTCCAACGTCGGCCAGGCATTTTACGGCCTGTAAAGGTGTCAACGATGATTACTTTATTGTCCTCCACGACGTATTCGACGTCCTTTTCGTAAAGGCAATAAGCTTTTAAAAGCTGAGAGATGTTATGGATGCGTTCGGCTTGAGCATCGCAATGCGCCTGCCGTTGGGATTTTTCTTTTGTCTTGGCGGCGTCATCTAGCTCAGGGTTACTTTCTATGTCCGCAAATTCCGTAAGCAAATCGGGCAGGACAAATGCGTTGACGTCATCAGGGTTGAGAAAGTTACGCCCCTGTTCCGTGAGGTCAGCGTCATGCTGCTTTTCATCGATAGTGAAAAATAGCTCTTCTTTGAGCTCAATTAAACGTTCCTTACCCTCTGTGTCTTGGTAAAAGGAGAGTTCCGCTTTGTCAACGACCCGGCGCATGTCGGGGTCTTCCATCGCCCGAAGAAGACCTTTATTGCGGGGTTGACCAAGTTTTACTTTAAAGAGGGTGCGCCCGGCTTCCTCTGTGTTTCCCATTGCTTTTGCCTCCGAAACCAGTCGATTGCAGAGCATGGTTTGTTTTCGCACTAATTGTTCGACAAGCGGTTTGAAGCGATCGTATTGGTGGGTGGAGATTGTTGCCGGGCCACTAATGATGAGGGGGGTACGCGCCTCATCAATCAGGATAGAATCCACCTCATCGACAATAGCGTAGTGATGGCTTCGTTGGACTTGTTGTTCACGGCTGGTGGCCATTCCATTGTCCCGCAAATAATCGAAGCCAAATTCGCTGTTGGTCCCGTAGGTAATATCTTTCTGATATTGTTCTCGCCGAATGTCGGGAGGCTGATCGTGCTGAATACAGCCTACGGTGAGCCCTAAAAATTGATACAGCTGCCCCATCCATTCCGAGTCTCGGCGGGCTAAGTAATCGTTCACCGTAACTACGTGGACGCCCCGCCCTGCAAGGGCATTGAGGTATACGGGCAGGGTAGCAACCAGAGTTTTCCCTTCTCCAGTCGCCATTTCGGCTATGCGGCCTCGGTGAAGAACTACCCCACCGATCAGCTGGACGTCGAAATGGATCATGTTCCAGCTCACTGGTTGGTCGCATACGGAAAAAGAACGGCCGCAAAGCCGCCGAGCAGCATTTTTTACAACCGCGAAGGCTTCTGGGAGTATGGCTTCCAGTTCGCTGGCGAGGTGGCCTGGTGACTCAATGGTCGAGAATTTCGCCTTCCACTGGGTGGTTTTCTCGCGAAGCGCCTCATCCGGGAGTGACTGGAGCTCTTGCTCAATTTCATTACAGCGGCGAACAATCGGCTGCATTCGGCGGATTTCACGCTGATTTTTAGAACCGAGGATTTTCTTTAATAACCAATTGATCATGGAGAGCGTGCACGTTACGTCCTTTTAGAGGCTCCGGGAGTAAAAAAACTTTTCCGAGCATTTATTAAATAATTTGTCGTATAACAAAAGAACTCTAAAATGAGCATGCCTTTAAGGCTCCTTTTCTCCGAAGCTGCTGTAGTGTCCCCTTTTGGAATAAGAGCCACATTAAAATACCCATCGCCGCTGGGCTAGAACTTTTAATTGCCCGAGGTCAAGTCCCAGAACATTTTCAAACATATCGCCTTTCCCCAAATAGGGCACTCCCCACACGGACTAGCGTAGCTCCTTCTTCCACAGCTACTTCATAATCTCCGCTCATCCCCATGGAGAGTATGGGAAGTGGCAAGTGGGTTCGCTGCGTGAGTTGGTCTCTCATTTCGCGGAGTTGGGCAAAATAGACGCGCGAACTCTCCGGATTTGAGTTCAACGGCGCCACCGTCATGAGCCCCTCAATCCGGACATGTTGGAGAGCCATGAGTTCCTCAATGGACGCTCGGAGGCTTGCCGGAGCAAACCCGAATTTTGAGTTCTCTCCGGAGACGTTGACTTCCAGTAGGATAGAAGGACAAAGCTTCATTTCAGCCGCAATTCGATCGATGGCCTGAGTTAAGTGTACAGAGTCGACACCGTGGATTAATTCAAAAAAATTTAATGCCTTTCGGATTTTGTTGGTTTGCAAATGCCCGATCAAATGCCAACTGAGTCCCTGAGGAAGAGCGGGACCCTTTTCCAGGGCCTCCTGAACTCGGTTTTCTCCAAATACACGCTGGCCTGCGTCGGCCGCTTCCCGAATTTTCTCCACAGATTGGGTTTTAGAAACGGCAACCAGCGTGATTTCAGCCGGTCGTCGGCCGGCTCGGCAAGCCGCTTCAGCTATTTTCTCCCTGATATTCACCAAGTTCGCAGAAGTTTTGTTCACGTTTTTAGGCGATCGCTCAGTTGTACAATAAAAGCAATTTCTCGCAAACAGAGAGCAAAAACCACCGGGAAAGATATTTGCCGACCGGGATTGCTGGCTATTACGCATGGTAAATGTTTTTTTTCAATAAAATGCAAATTACCACTGTTGACACGCCCACACTTTCTATCGGTTGTATCGATTCCGGACCTCAAAACGGATACCCATTGTTGCTTTTGCACGGATGGCCAGATGATGCCCAAACATGGAATGCCTTATTGCCAAGCCTTCATCGCGCGGGATTTCGTACGTTCGCTCCTTTCTTACGCGGATTTGGTCCAACCCAATTTAAGGATATCGGGATATTCCGATGCGGACAGCTCACTGCGCTAGCGCAAGATATTCTGGATCTTGCGGATGCACTGAATCTCAATCGCTTCGCCCTTGTCGGTCATGACTGGAGCGCCCGTTCAGCCTATATTATTTCAGCTCTGGCCCCGGAGCGCATTTCCGCATGTGTAGCACTCTCAGTCGGATGGGGAACGAATGATTCCAATCAGGTTCTTTCCTTAAAACAGACTCAAAATTATTGGTATCATTGGCTTATGGCTACAGAGCGCGGTGAAAAGTTGATCCGGGAGGATCGATACCGTTTCACACATTATCTGTGGTCCATCTGGAGTCCGAATTGGAAATTCTCTCAAGAGGAATTTTCCGCAACCGCTTCTTCTTTCGAGAATACGGACTGGACTGAAGTCACACTCCATTCTTATCGGGTTCGTTGGGGTTTTGCGCCTCGCGATTCTAGGTACGCCTCATTGGAAGCACATATTGCTGCCAATGCCATCATTCATGTGCCTACGCTAGTATTACACGGTGGCGGCGATTCCTGCAATGACCCAGCAACATCAGAAAATAAGGAGAATTTCTTTGCGGGGTTCTATTATCGGTCCGTTCTTAACGGGTTGGGTCATTTTCCCCAACGCGAAAACCCGGAAATGGTGTTAGCGGAACTCCTCCCCTTTTTGGATACCTATACCTATATTAGTAGGACCCCATAAAAAAGCCTGCGGAGACTGCTCATTTTTTGGGTGGCTCTTATAGCCCGTTTGCTATTGCTATGTATCAAATAGTTGACAATCTAGAGTTCCCTTTTAGAACCCTTCAATACAGAGATTCCATGAATAAAACTCCCTTCCTCGTCACCCTCCTGAGCCTGCTGACCTCGGCTGTGGTAAGTGCTTCCACGCCATCTCCTGCCCCGATTCTCTCTTCGCCTCCCTTGACTTCTCCTGCCGGTGGGTCTGCCACATCGGCGCCTGGGAAGGCCGGCAAGGAAACTGACCTGCACGATCCTCGTCTGGTTTATAGTTCAGTTCATGTATCCGGTCCCTATATCGCAATGACCTTTGACGACGGCCCCAACCCAGCTACGACGCCTAAATTACTGGATTTGTTAAAAGCTAAGGGCATCAAAGCGACTTTTTTTCTGGTCGGTAAAAATGTGGCGGCTCACCCTGAAATCGTGAAACGAATCTACGCCGAAGGCCATGAGGTAGCCAACCACTCTTGGAGCCATCCGCCGCTGAGTAAATGCAGTCCGGAGAAATTTAATCATGAGCTGAGCGCTACTAATGAGGCCATTCAATCCGCTAGCGGCTTTCGTCCCACACTCATCCGGCCTCCTTACGGGGCTACGAATGCCAATCTCGACCGCATCATCAATGAAAAATATGGGATGAAGGTAATTCTCTGGAGCGTAGATCCCATGGATTGGAAATATCGGAATTCGCAGCACGTTACAAACTTCATCCTCTCGCATACTAAAGCGGGGGATATTGTCCTCTCTCACGACATTCATCCCACCACCGTAGCTGCTATGCCTGCGGTATTTGATGGCCTCCTAGCTAAAGGGTTCAAATTTGTCACCGTTTCCGAGCTGATTGCGCTCCAAACTCCTCGCACTCCCAAAACGACTGCTCCAAAGGCAGGAGAAAGTCCGCTGCCGCACTCTTCGCCAGCCTCTTCCACTCCTCTCTCAAGTCCCGCCCCTTCCACCCCGCCCGCGCCAGCACCTACATCTCAGCGATCTTCATAATTGCTGATTTTTTCTCCGGGTTTTCCCAGTTCTTACCATACGAAAACAATGCCATCGTCAAATTCACATCGTATCGAAACCGATAGCATGGGGGAAATAGAGGTTCCGAATAATCGCTATTACGGTGCTCAAACGGCACGCTCCCTTCTTCACTTCAATATTGGAGAGGATGTGCTGCCGCCGGAGCTGATTCGTGCTTTGGGAATTCTTAAGAAAGCTTGCGCGCTCGCCAATGAAGAACTCGATAAACTTCCCAAGGATAAAGCTCGTCTGATTATTCAAGCGGCGGACGAGGTGATTGCGGGAAAGCTCAATGAGCATTTCCCGGTGAGGATTTGGCAAACAGGAAGCGGCACACAGAGCAATATGAATGCCAATGAGGTCATTTCCAATCGCGCTATTGAAATTGCGGGAGGGACCCTTGGTTCTAAAAAGCCAATTCATCCCAATGACGATGTCAATATGTCGCAGTCTTCGAACGACACCTTTCCGACGGCAATGAGCATCGCCGCCGCCGTTGAAGTGCGCCATGCCTTGATTCCTGCTCTCTGTGAACTTCGCGACGCTCTTGAGGCAAAGTGTCAGGCGTTTCGAGATATAGTGAAGATTGGACGCACTCACTTGCAGGATGCCACTCCCTTAACACTGGGGCAGGAATTTTCAGGCTACGTGGCGCTGCTCAACGCAGACTTAGAGCGTATTCAAATGTCGCTTTCAGGACTCTACGCCCTTGCTATTGGCGGAACGGCAGTTGGCACCGGTTTAAATTCTCATCCGCTTTTTGGTGAGATTGCAGCGCGGCACATTGCTCAATTGACGGGGCTCCCCTTCCTTTCCGCACCCAACAAATTTGCGGCGCTTTCCGCTCACAATGAGTTCGTATTTGCCAGTGGTGCTTTAAAGACTCTGGCCTGTAGTCTCATGAAAATTGCCAATGACATCCGTTGGCTGGCATCGGGCCCTCGTTGTGGCTTAGGTGAGCTTTCCATTCCCGAAAACGAACCCGGTTCTTCCATTATGCCTGGAAAAGTCAATCCGACTCAGTCAGAAGCAATGACGATGGTCGCTGTCCAGGTGCTGGGGAATGATTCCGCTATTGGAATTGCCGGCAGCCAAGGCAATTTTGAATTGAACGTTTTCAAGCCAGTGATCATCTACAATTTTCTGCATTCTGTGCGTCTGCTGTCGGACGCCTGCCGTTCATTTACTAAGCATTGTGCGATCGGTATTCAGCCAAATAAAGACCGCATCCACTCGTATGTGGAAAATTCTTTGATGTTAGTGACAGCGTTAAATCCCATCATCGGTTATGATCGGGCTGCAAAAATCGCCAAAAAAGCGCATCAGGAAAAAATCAGTTTGCGCAAGGCGGCGTTGGAGCTGGGTTATCTCAGCGCTGAACAATTCGATGCGGTTGTTCGGCCGGAAAATATGACTCATAGTCAATAACCTGCCTGGTTGGCCTGAACACGCGATTTTCCTGGCAGCTGCCGGACTCGTAAAGCGCTCATTTTTTTGTTCCGATCCGTTAACTCTCTTTCACAGAACATAATGGAGTGGACGCGGGCTCCACTTTGGTGAATGATTTGCATTCCCAAATGACGCTTTCTCCATCTCAAGCTGACCGAATTCCCGGCGAATTATTAAAACGGATCGACGAGGCGATCGAGCGTTATCCGATGTCCTCACAAAGCGCATCCTTACCAATTCTTCACCTTTGGCAAAATCACTTTGGTTTCATAGACAATAGCGCAATAGAATGGATTGCAGCCAAGCTCGGATTGCAACCGATCGATATTTTGGAGCTTGTGAGCTTTTATCCCTGGTTCCGCCAACAGGCGGCAGGCCAAGTAGTCATCCGAGTTTGCCACACGCTCTCTTGTGCCATGGCTGGCAGTGAGCAGATCCATGAAACTTTTTGCAAGGCAGCAAATGTTCCTTATCATCCCCATCAGAACGATACTCTTCCCACCAGTGCCGACGGAAAATTCAGCATCGAATTTGTAGAATGCTTGGCGAGTTGCGGCACGGCCCCTGTTTGTCTGATACAAGAGGATTTACTGGAAAATGTCGCACCGGAAAACATTCCCGACATTCTCAACCATTACTCAAACTAGAGCGAAACGACTATAAAATGAGAGCAACTTTGTGGGTCTTTTTTCTTCAGTCATTGTTGCAAAACCAAGTCCTTATCATGGAGATGGCCTTGATTTTGCGCGGCTCCCAAAGAAAAAATGCCAACCAAATTTGTGATCATTTTATAGGGGTTTTGCTATAAATTTTCAAACACCTTTTGGCCATGCCTGCCATTGCTCCAGTTCCCCATCCCAAAGAACGCAGAATCATTTTCGAAAATCTTACCAAACCGGATTACACCCCCGATCTTGCCTGTTACCTTTCTTATAGGGGATATGAGTGCCTTCGAACGGCACTGAAAATGAAGCCGCAGGAAATTCTTGAAAGTGTCAAAAAAGCCAATCTTCGAGGACGCGGCGGGGCAGCATTCCCCACAGGATTGAAATGGTCTTTTATCAAACCGGACGACGACAAACCCCACTATCTTGTCGTAAATGGAGACGAGTCCGAACCCGGTACCTTCAAGGACCGCTACATCCTTCACCAAGATCCCCACCAGCTGATCGAAGGGATGACCATTGCCGCCTATGCCCTAGGGGTGCACTTAGCATATATCTACATCCGTTGTGAATTTCCCCATGCCGCTCGAGTGATGACTCAGGCCCTTGGAGAAGCTCGGCAAAAGAATTTCTCAGGAAAAAATATCCTCAACTCCCAGTTCGATTTGGAGATCCACGTTCATCAAGGTGCCGGCGCCTACATCTGCGGCGAAGAGACGAGTCTCCTGGAATCTCTGGAAGGCAAACGCCCCTATCCCCGCATCAAACCGCCCTATTTTCCCGCCGTATTGGGCCTCTATATGCAGCCCACAGTGGTAAACAATGTCGAAACTCTCTGTCACGTGAAACATATTATCCGACTCGGCGCTGAGGAATATGCTCGGATGGGGACGTCCGGTGACGGGGGGACCCGTACGCTTTGCGTCAGTGGCGACATCAATCGACCGGGAGCATATGAATTTCCTTGCGGAGCCGTCACCCTTCGGGAACTCATCCACGACGTTTGTGGCGGTTTAAAAAATGGCAGAACGCTAAAGGCTGTTATCCCCGGAGGAAGTTCAGCTAAAGTTCTCCGAGCCGGAGAAGTCTATAAAATCAAAGGGCCTTCAGGCGAACGCGAGGTCCCTATGCTAGAGGTGACTTTGGACGCCGCTAGTTTAACAGCCGCAGGATCGATGATTGGAAGCGGTGGTATCATCGTCATGGATGATTCTCGCAACATGCTCTGGGCCCTCAACAACCTCAACCGCTTTTATGCTCACGAGAGCTGTGGCCAGTGTACTCCCTGTCGGGAAGGCAGCCTCTGGATGGCAAAAGTGACTAGCCGCATGCTCTCCGGTGTGCGGTATCCGGAAGATCCGCATGTCCTTCGATCAATAGCTGATAATATCGCTGGGAGAACCATCTGCGCCTTTGGGGAAGCCTGCGCCTGGCCGACTCAAAGCTTTGTAGGCAAGTTTCCGGAAGAGTTCTCGCCTTCCTCAACCTAACTGCAAAAAGCCTTACATCCAAAATTTCATTTCCATCGCCGTTTTTGGATAACAGATAGTAATTAGTTGAGTCTGAAAAAAGCGTTTAAGCTAGTAAACATCCATGTGTGCGGGTATTTTGACAGTAAAATTT
>PSRL01000048.1 GCA_003176035.1 Verrucomicrobiota bacterium | reverse complement strand
TCGAAATTTCGTTACCAAATTGCCTCCGGACATTGATGCTTTCTAGCCAAAAGGACTTTTTCAGGGACGACTAGCTAGTCCTTGTCGAAACTATAACGGCCAGCGCCAATAAAGAGAAAAGCAATAAACACAATAGTCATCGCAGCCGGTTCAGACCATTTTGCAAATGGCTCTCCTTTGTGAAGACACTCGAATGTTGCCACTCCCATAGTTACGGCCAATAAGAGCGTTGCTGGTCGCAAAAAGAGGCCGAGAACAAATAATGCGCCTCCGGCCACCTGCGAAAACGCCGCCATAAAACCCCAAAAGGCCGGGGAGAAAGTGATCTCCAGGTGTTTCATGATCGACCCAACAGAAGTCCATTTATGGGGACCAGCCGCTAAAAGCGGCCATCCATGCCAAATAAACCAAATACCGATCACTAGACGCAATAAAAGTAGACCGAAATCGCGGAATTTGCTCAGTGAACTCAACATAATAAAGGGACTTTGTCAGTTTAGCGTTTCTCCCAGCCACTTGGTCAGCTTTAAAAACACTGATTGCAAGCTTTGTTTTTTGGGAAAGTAAAGTAGCCGGAGTGCATGGCTAAACGCTCAGCTGCCTCCTTTCCCTAATTCATCAAGGCGTTGTTTTAGCACAATACTGGGGTCACGGAATCAGGCTATCGACTTCTCTTTGAATATCACTTTGCGCATACCGAATGAATTGGATTTCCCTCAAATGAAGCCCGCGAGCCGTGGCAAAATCCAAAATCTGTCCGAAGCTGCAAGCTAATGGCGCGACAAGCGTATGAAGTCTGTTAATTCTTATCCGGAGAGATCTATTGGAGAAGCACCAGAAACTGATGCAATCCCGCAGAACGAAAGAACAAAGGTCCAACGAAAGTTAGACAACGGCATAGAAACAAGATGGTGGGTAAAAGCCAGTTCCGACCTAGAAGCAAGAGCAATCGGGGGAGTGAAGGCGAAAGCGTTCGAAAGTATGCCAATGTAACTTGAACTGCAATTTGGAACAGCCGAAGAGGGAGAACAAACTCCCGGCTACGGCGCAAGGGTTGGCAGAAACCCGAAGTGCAGCTCGCGCGTACGCCGCCGCCATGGCCAACTCAAGCCAGAGAAAGGAACGACAGCGACCCTGAAAGAAGTGGAACGAAGACTCTGGGCGGCATTCGAGACAGTGGCTTGCAGTAGACGGAGCACTGAAGAACTCCCTTTGGGAAGAACAGGCCGACTCAAGTCATTGCTGCAGCACTACAGGGAACACCTGGAGCGCATGGCCGCTCAGAAACCGATGCAATGTTCATGGGTATTTTGAATAAACGAGGTTGTAGAAACATACATGGAGATCATAACCCAGTGTTCCGAAGGGCCGTATGTGAACAGTACCAGTACGGTTCTGTGAGGGGGGGCCTCAGTGATGGGGGCTACTCGATAGTTTTGCGACAATGCGTGAGGGACAATGGTCCTCCCGAAATTGCCCCCAATTATGGGTGTTTTGCTATATCTGCAAGCCATTAAAAGCCCGTTGTTGCATCATTTTGTCTTATTTAACTGGCCTATGTTTTGGACGCATACAATCCATCTTTTCCCGACAGTCGGGGATGCCTTAAAAATTATGAATTCAGATAAAACACATTATATAATGCTACTTTAAGCCTATACAACCTATACTTATATTTAATCAATTAGCTATTTATGCTTAGCGCTTATGTTTTTTAAACAATATTTAATAATAAATAACTTTGTATTTGTAATGTGCGGCTCTGCACAGAAAGCCATTCAAGTTTCCCTATTTCGCCGGGCGTTACACTTAAAACAACCTATCCTCGTCAACCCGTCGTTTTATCTGTTGACAATCATCACGTTACAAACTACATTTTTAGGAACTTCAAAAACGGCAGTCGCTCCCAAGCGAGTTTCGACTTTTTGTTGCCGCATATAAATTCAATTAATCACTATAACCGATGAAAACTTTAATATCTGACTACCCCTTTTTTGCGTCCTCCGCTTGTCACATTTCGAGGAGGATATTCACATTATAGAGTAACAATATTATTATAAATGTCAAAAACAGACAATATACGTCATACTACGTTGATATTATTTTTTATGAATGTTTCATTAGGCCCCACTAAAAAGATTTCTGTAATAGAAGGCGCGGATATGCAATTGGTTGCAGTGCATCCTTTGTCGCCTCTTAACAGGCCGGACGGCCGATTATCCGATTCACAAGATATTGCTCAAGATAACGACGCGCCTGTCAGGGAGAATCAGGCACCATCCAAACCTTCCAGGTCCTGCAAGTCTCGAGGTATTGGGCGACATGGTTTTTTGCGAGCACTTTGTAAATTTCGTTTTAATAAAATATAACAATCGAAATATAAACTAACTCGCCATATTGACAGTTCTATATCTGGAATTAGAAATTCTTGTAGAACCTATCCCAAAACCTTGTCCTTACATAAATTTCCGTATGTTAATACCTGTATTCATGCCCATCTTCAGACTAACGCTATGGTAACATCATGGGTTTTGGGATGAGTTCTAGTGACTAGAAGAGCACAGCAAGCAACGGAAACTAAGATATGGACAGAGAATTTTGCCAACTTGCAGGATTTAAGGGGCTGCCCTACGCAATTACGTTAGTTTACTACACAGTTCAAGTGTAATATCCTATAGTTTTATTGTTCTTCCTAAAATACACACAACATACACGTTAAAATAACATGCATCCTTATATCTTAAACACCCAAGTCAAACTAAGTTTGTGGAATACATACTAGAATGTCTATCCCAGTTAGGAAGAAGGCGTCGTCAGAAATATTCAAACCAGGCGATATGGCAATATGAGGCAATACCGCTGAGGATATAGACAGACTTTGGAAACATAGCCCAGCTTCACAAAGGACGCCTAGTCTTTGGGCGAAAGCCTCCTGGCATAGGATGGGGTCGTATGAGTTGTTCGGATGCGCCAGAGGGATAAAAACCATCGTCCTCGTAGCTGATCCTATGCGACAATTGCTTTGTGCTCCAGCCTCCCTAGGTTTCCGAGTCTGAATCCTCGAAAAATTAAACCTTCGTTTAACCAACCATCATTTTCAACCGTTATATACTTAAAAATAGCGTCTAAAAGAACCTACCTCATGTTTGAATACCATAACTTATTACAATGATAATTTTTAACGACTAATACCTTTCTAAATGCTGTTTATAATCTTGAAATTAATGTACAGCAAGTAGAGCGAATCGAACGGCGTTTAAAACTTCTTAAAGTAAAATCAAGTCAGTTTAGAATCAATATTTTGATCTTTTTTAAGGGAGCGCAGCGCAAACGATTATAGCTATTTACCGAGAAAACTAAAAACGAGGTAGGTTAGTCGAAAATTTACTGAGAACATGCATGAAGGTGAGCATATTTTAAGTTGCCGTATCAATGGAATAGTCCATGTAATTTGAGGAGGAGAAAATTGCTAACAATCAGATTTTTGCCGTATGGAAACAGAAAAACCTCGCAATAATTATCTCATTACTCGTCCCGTAGGAGCACACGAGATTCAAGTTGATTCAAATGTCTATATTGTATTGTTTGACCAATACAACTCTCTAGGATTTCGTTATGCGGCGCCCTATGATTCCCAGCCGCATTATTTCCAAAATGAATCTGAGATTGAGTTGTTGAAGTCCGATCTCCGGCAAACGTTTTGCCAAACATTTACAGCCATATTGTTTGACACATCAGGTTCCTTGGCAGTTGAGCACGCCATTCACTATAGCCAATTATACACAAAAAAATCGCTGGTCCTGAAATATATCAGCTGTTATCATGGTTCGACAGCAGCGATTATAAAGCTCAACGAGGATGCTCTCGCTTTGCCGCACTGTGTGGAGGACGCATTAGTCAACGTCCCTGCTTTTACCTACGAACAGAGTATCCTTGAAATTACCGACCGTTTAGCCACATTGCAGTATAGCGGTATCATCATCGATCCAAATTTTTGCGATTTTTTTATTAAAATTCCCGACTGGTATTGGACCGAACTCAGAGCGATTTGCGACCGATTTGGCGTCCTTCTGATATTTGATGAAATGCGAAGTGGTTTTCGCTCCGGTCAGGTGTGGTTTATAAATCAACTGCCTATTAGAGTCGATATTGTAGTAGGTGCCAAAGCGCTTTCAAACGGGCTTCCGTTTTCTTTTGCCGCTATACATAACAATATTTATTCCAGTGACCTGGAAATTGAGGTTAATAAGAGGTGTACAGGATTTTCGTACAATCCGTTTATTATTTCAAACAGTCATTCCGTATTATCAACGCTTCGTACTTTGAGCAATGCTCAATCCGGTATTTCAAAAGTATTTCAGGATGCCGCTGCCTATACAACCTCATCTGTGGAATTTTACCCCAGAGGATATGCCCTTATTATTACAATTAGATCAGACAAGCCGGTATTGATGGCGGCACTGTGTGAAGCAAAAATGAAAATTGAGGGAATACTCGTTTACCGATCTGAAAATAAGTTTATTTTATATCCTCATTTTAATATGCCAACGCAGTATTTAGAAGAAATACTTTCTAAGGTAAATACTATTATTAAAAATACTTTGGAATCTAAGCCTGGCAATTCCGTAGCATCAATAAAAAAAACACCCGGAAAATAATACAGAATGTTGCATCAATGATTTCAAAAAAACGGAAAATACTTATAGTTGAAGCTCACAGCGACGATTCCCTCCTCAGCATTGCCGGATACCTGGAAAAAAATCGGGATTCTTTTGAATACCACTTTTTACTTTTAACCTGTTCAAATCTTCAGATGCGCCAGTGTGGGTTCGTCAAACGCACAGATCGCCTTGCGGAATACCGAAACTACGTTCATTATTTTTCAGGAACTTGGCATCAAGGAAAGAATCGAGACCTCCCCATGGATTGCGATACCGAACTCGATACCATACCTAAGAAACGTGTGGTCACTCAAATTGAGGATATCATCGATCAGATCAAGCCCGATCAGTTAATTTTCCAAGGCGCCTCTTTTCACCATGACCATACTATTGTTCATGATGCCGTCATTGCAGCTACCCGACCTAACTCCCTATTTTGTCCTCTCGAAATGTATATCATGGAAAACCCGAGTTATATTCATTCGTTAGGGCCCCACACAGATTTTAAGCCTGATGTCTATGTTCACCTCACCGAAAGCGAGATACAAAAAAAATTGGAGTGTTTCACAAATTGTTTTCCAAGCCAATCCCGGCGACTGGACAATTGTCTTTCCTTAGAGGGCATTAAAAATTGGGCCCGCTATCGGGGAATCGAGTCGGGTTGTCATTATGCGGAAGCTCTGAAAACATATCGGAGAATCATCTGATTATTCATGAGCATACAAGTTGCCATTCATCAGCCTGAACACATGCCATGGCTCGGATTTTTTAGCAAAATGAGGCGGTGTGATCTATTTGTTATTTTAGACTGCGTTCAATTTACTAAAAATAATTATCAAAACAGAAATCGATTTCTTAATCGCTTTGGCGTAACTTATTGGCAAACTGTGCCAGTCAAGATGAAACACCATATTCGAAAAGAATTTAGAGAAATCGGAATTGCCTCCGAAGTAGTCCGCTGGCAACACAAATACTTGGAATCGCTGAAAATAAACTACCGGAAGAGTCACTTTTTTCCGACCTACATTGAGCTCTTTGAACATATTATATTGCATCCATGGGAGAAATTAATGGATCTCAACATGGCAATTATCGCTTGTATTCGGAGAATTATTGGAATTGACACAGACTTAATTTTAGCATCCTCTTTAAATGCTACCGGAAGGAAAAGTGAACTTCTTGTGGATATTTGCAAAAAAGTCGGCGCTACATCCTATATTACCGGTATGGGAAGCCACCGATATTTGGATCATCGGTTGTTTAAAAATCAGAAGATCGATGTTATTATGCACAGTTTTTCACAAAAATTAGCTTTAGGTGACTTTCCTTATGAAAACACATCCATTGTTGATATTTTATTTCGAATGGGGGCGAAAAAGATAGTTCCTTATGTGTGCGCTTGAAGGAGAAAGAATTTTAATTACCGGTGGAAGCGGTTCTCTTGGAAGAGTGCTGACACGTATTCTTTCCTTTTCAAGTCAAGTAGTGGTCTATTCCCGCAATGAAGAGCGGCAGTTTGAGATGTTGCAGGAGATCGGAAATCGCAATATCGAGTATGTGATTGGGGATATTCGCGACTGTCAGGAATTAACGTCGGCTTTGCGGGGATGTACTATTGCAATCCATGCCGCGGCAATGAAGGACATCATTCGATGTCAGAGGCAACCTTTTCAAGCGATTTTGAACAACGTCTATGGCACAGAGGCTCTTTTGAAGGCCGCCTTACGAAACAAGATCAAAAAAATTATTGGAATTTCAACGGATAAGGCAGCTTCACCTGCTAGCGTTTACGGAGCTAGCAAATATATTATGGAGCAGCTTATCTTAGAAGTAAGCCAAATTGTCGACGGACAAGCGTATTGCATCAGGTTTGGTAACATGATTGATTCAAAGGGTAGCCTTGTTCCGCTCTGGAAAAAAAACCCGAACCGCGATCTTAGCGTCTCCGACCCCGAAGCCTCTCGCTTTTTTTTTACAGTGGAAGCGGCAGCGAAGTGTATTGTCCAACTCCTCACTTTTGGAAAAAACGGACGTATTTATATTCCAAAAATGAAAAAAGCCAAAATCATAAAAATCTTACAACTTCTGACGGGAAGGAAAAAGTTTTTTACAAGCGGCCTCTGTGCGGGAGAAAAGTTACATGAAATGTTGGTAAGTGAAGAGGAAAGAAAATTTTGTTTTGAAGAGGATGATTTTTTTACACTTGATTACAATAAAATGAACACCAATCCGCCAAAGATTCTAAATAGCCAATGGGCCGAAGAGATCCCTCAAGCAGAGCTCTATAGAATGATTTTTTCCGGAGCTGCCTAAAATGAAAGCCAAAATGGTAGAACTTCACCTAAAAGCTAGGGAGGCCCGCCCGAGAAGCAATCATGACAGAGGATCGGGAGCGAGGATGGTCAGGTACCCTCCGCGATACCTGATCGACTTAAGCCGACACCCATCCTATGGCAGAAGGGCTCGTGCCGAGAGGGTTGCCGCTCTTTTGGAGCCAGGCTGTGTTTCCAAAATGAGTCAATACTATCTAAGCTGTTGCCTTATCTTGGCGCCTCGCCCGGCTCCAAAATGTCTGACAACCGCGGTATCCCTAGGTTTTGGGAGAGGTTCTAATCAAGATAAGTTTCAAATTGATGAGGCGATATTTTGTCGATTTTTTCGGACATGCCATTGTTTTTAAGCTTGGATTTTAGCTATTGACACTAATGAAAAACATCATTGTTTTTTCCCAGGAATATCCACCCTATTCTTGGGGCGGCGCCACTCCATTTACTGTGAATCTCGTCAATGGATTAAATACATTGGGAGTTCATGTGCAGCTCTTGACGATTTGTAATGAAGAAAGCTACGAACTGCAGACCAATGGCGTTGCAATCTATCGAATTCCTGCTGCCGGCATCTACCAGGATGAGTCCATGGATTCAGATCGGGGGTTCAGAAGACATTTTCAGTTCTTAAAAAAAGCCAAAACAATTGCTGCCCGAATGCAAGCGCCGGACTTTGTCATTTTGGCCGATAGCCTCTGCTTTCCGGAGGCTAAAGGTTGTGCTTTGCATTTTGGTGTTCCTTTAGTCACAATGGTAAATCAGATATTTTCTGATATTAATGGATTATGGAATGATCAACTGACGTCCATGACCCAACTGGAAAAACGTTATTTTCAGGAAAGCGATCGTCTGGTCGTAGGGAGCCAGTATATGCAGCTGAGGATGGCGACAATGGGATATGGCCAAAAAACCACGCACATCAATTATGGATGGGGATTCCAAAAATGGGCTCAGCAGCGTCTCGCGCTTCCTCCGACGGATTTTATTTTTGTTGGAAGGATGGTTCCGGAAAAGGGCGTCCTTGCATTGATTGAAGCTTTTCGCACCGTTTGCAAGGTGCGACCTCATTGCCAATTAAAGCTTATTGGAGACGGGCCGATGAAAACCACGGCTGAATTGGTCGTCAAAAATTATGGCCTGGCTCAAAATGTCGCATTTTGTGGAGCTCTCCCCTGGACGCAAATTTCCAAAGTCTTTCAAAGTGCACGCTACACTCTAGTCCCCTCTCTGAACGAACCCTTTGGCTATGTCGCACTGGAAGCAATTATGTACGGTGCACTTCCCATTATGAGCGACACTGGTGGACTGAGAGAAATTGCCACCACTGTCGCATACGCATGTCAGGTGGAGTGCAAGCCGACAGCGCCCTTTATTTACTATCCTGATGTTGGAAAATTGAGCGACAAAATGCTTGAGTTTCTGGAGTTGAGCGACCCAATTCGGAAAGAGCTTCAGCAATCCGCACGGCTGAGGGCCTCAGCAACTTACAATTTTCTTACCACGACGGCGCAATGGTTAACATTACTTGAAAATTTATGATTCAAGTTCATGCGCTTACTAAGAATTATAAAGTTTTCAGGCGGCCCACCGGCTTTGTTCACTCCTTGCGATCCTTGATTTATAGGGAATACGAAATTATCGAAGCTGTTAAGGGAATTTCCTTCAGGATTGACGAAGGTGAATTTGTTGGTCTAATTGGCCCTAATGGGGCGGGAAAAACCACCGTATTAAAAATGCTTTCAGGCATTTTGTTTCCTTCGAATGGAACCGTAAATACCGATGGGTTTGTGCCGTACGAAAAAAAGCGACCGTTTCTTCGACGTATCGCCTTTATAAACGCTCAAAAAAGCAATCTTTGGTGGGACCTCCCAGCTCGAGACAGTTTTTTGATTCACCAGGCAATCTACGAAATCAACAATCGCGATTTTAAAGCGCGCATTCAACAATTATCTGAGATGTTGGATGTAGCTTCCCTGTTAACCACACCCGTCCGCAATCTCTCACTCGGAGAACGCATGAAACTGGAAATTTTGCTTTCTCTGCTTCATCGTCCCCGCATTATATTCCTAGATGAGCCGACCATTGGCTTAGACTTTATTTCCCGCCGACAAATCAGAAAATTTCTGATTAATTATCAAACCACAGCGCGGGCAACCATCATTTTAACCAGTCACTATTTTGAAGATATCACCGATTTGTGTAAGAGGCTGATCATTCTATCTGACGGCAGGACTGTTGTTGATGAACCTCTCAGCCGTATTCAAGAGGAATATAAGGACTATCGGATCGTAAGAATTCGCTCCAACGATTTGCAGCAATACAAACGACAGTTTCAAGCACAAATTGTCGAAGAAAACCTAGAATTTACAGAATTTCTTCTACCCACCTCTCAGGCGATGACCTTTTTTCATGATTGTACGGATCTGGAATTGGAAATCAAACCGGTTTCCTTGGAAGCAATAGTAAAAAAGCACTATGAGAAACATAATAGCGAAACCTAGCACAATCATTACGGTTTCAATCGGCAATAGTTTAATCTACCGCGGCACATTCTTCATGCGCTTCGTTGCCGTTTTACTCTCCCTCTCAGCCCAGCTTTTCTTTTGGAAGGCTGCCTTTGTGGGTCGGACGGAAATTGCAAACCACACCCTTGAGGGCCTTTTCGGATATTTAATTTTAGCAAATATGAGCTATGAGCTCTCACAGCCGCATAACGTCATGGTATCGGATCATATTCAAGATGGGAGTCTGAATCACTTTCTGCTCCTTCCTTATGGGTTTCTCGACATTATGTTTTGGAAATTAGTTGGGGAAAGGATGGCTTTTTCGCTTGCAAGCTTGCTTCCGCTTGTGATTTGCCTATTTCTCTTTTGGGAAAAAATCAGTCCTGAATTTATCATTTCACCCATAGGCGTCATTCTATTTATTATCTATACACTGGGGGGGGTGATCCTACATTTTCTTATGGATTTTAATATTGGATTGCTCTCCTTTTGGTTTCAGAAAAGCGACTTTCTATTTGTTCTAAAAGAAATTGCTGTTCGAATTCTCGCTGGCTTATGGTTTCCCTTTTCGCTTCTCCCCTCAGCAGTTCAAAGTGTGTTCGAATGGCTACCGTTTCAATTTTTGGGATTTGTTCCAGCTCGCGCATGTCTCACGCCCTCCGCGATGCAATGGACGACCCCTTTCATTCTGATGTTGTGGATCGCGTTGTTATACGGGCTCTATCTTTGGATTTGGAATATTGGAATAAAACGATATGAAGCATTTGGCGGATAGGTTCTTCGTATACCTGCGGTTATACGCATGTTATATCAAGCTAAATTATTTTAGGGCTTTAGCTTATCGGGCAGACTTCCTGATTGGTTTGGTCATCAATACATTTGGAGCTTTAATTTTATTTTATTTTTATGACACTGTTTTCGAAAAAATAGAAATGTTGGGCACTTGGGATAAAGCTCGCGCGATGCTTCTTGTCGGTTCCTATATTATTGTTGAATCAGCCTACATAGCCTTTGCATTTCACAGTATTTCGGAACTCCCCAAACTCATCGTTCATGGAGAGCTGGATTCTTACCTTTTACGACCCATTTCGACCACCGCATTATTGATATTGCGCGAAATCGATTTTGGTAGCCTCATCAGCGGAATCTTTGGAGTTGGGTTGATCGTAGCCTATTCCTCCGCAATCTCGGTTTGGCAAATCGTACATTTTATTTTTGCCGTAACGCTTGGCTTTATCTTCCTATCGCTCGTTTTACTATTGCTCATGTCATTGGCATTTTGGTGGGGCCGCGTTGATGAATTTAGAGATCTGTTATCGTGGACAATGGAATTGGGAAGTAAGCCAGCCGCTGTTTATCCACCGGTAATAAGGAATCTCCTCTATTGGATTTTTCCTATTTTTCTTATGGCTAACGTTCCGGCGGAAATTCTCGCTGGAGAGCGGTATGGAGCGTTGCTTTTTCTGCCGGTTATCATCGCCCTTTATTTACTCCATACAGCAATCTGGAGCTTGGGCCTCAAAAAATATCAAAGCGGAAGCCACTAAACATTCACATCACAAACCTATGAAAGATAACAAAGATATTGTTAAAAAAATTACCGATTATATCGCAACTAATTACAGCGATCGGGTAGACATGACTCGCCTTCCGATGCAAGGCGGTCTCATATCGTATCTCGGAATTGATTCCATGCATTCACTTGAAATCCTGATCGATATGGAATCGATTTTTGGAATTGAAATTACCGATGAATTATTAAGCATTAAACTTGTTGATAACGTCGAATACCTGACAGAAACGATTTCCCGAATTTTATGCAAAACCGGATAGATATGGAAGAAAACGCGGGTGATCCGGAGCAAGTTATTTTCTCGGGACATGATATTGCTATCCAAAACAATCCTAACAAGCAAATCGCCAATTATATTCTTCATGTTCCCTCAAGTCCCTCACGACTTACAAAATTTTACAGTCAGCTAAATTCAACCGTATTACAGACCACCTTTCTTGGCATGTTTTCGTCGGGTGTGACTAAAGGAAGTCAATCCCTTTATCCGAGAACAAAATGCTCCATCTTACACGAACTGTTTGCATTGGAAAACCATTCTTCTTTTCTTGACTCGAAAAAAATTCTCATCATGACCACGCCTAACCATTCCTTTGGCCTCATTCCGGCGCTGTTAACTAGTCGACGTTTTTCGACACATGTTTACATCAACATTGGGCATCCTCCCATTGATTTGAGTGCGATCATCTTGCGGCTGAAGCCTGAGGTCATTTTTGCGGTTCCTAATCAAATCAGACTTTTTGCAAAATGGATAGAGAGGGGTAATAGGGAAATTTATTTCTTAAAAACAATCGCCTATGCAGGTTCGCCTTTGGATAAGGATTTGATTTGCTTTTTTGAGGACCGTGGTATAGCCCTTTGTTGTTATTACGGAACCACTCAAACGGGAGTCATTTCAATTAATAAAAATGTTAGTTCCGGAGATCCCTTGAATTGCGGGATCGTGCTAAAAAATCACACTATAGATTTTTCCGGGGACCAAAGGGAAATTGTAATTCTCACATCCGAGGGCGGCAAAGTGTTTACAGGGGACCAAGGAGAGTATCAGAAGGGAAATTTAATTGTCAAGGGACGCCTGGATACTGTGGTTTTTAAAAATGGAAATAAAATTGATCTGGTGTGGTTAAAAAATCTGATCCAAGACGCCCTGGAAATAGAAAATATTCAGATCCGGTTGGAAAAAAATATCAACGACACATCTGAAATTGTTTGTAGTATTCCAATAAGGTACCGACCACTCCATCGCCAGTTATTTGACAAAATAAAAAGGCTTATTCCAGCGTACGCCTTGCCTGATAGATTTACCTATGTGTAGGCTTCTTTCAGTTGGAGTAATCACACAGACCTCAAAACAGGATTATCTTAGAATTCTTTGGGAAGCGCTCATTCGACAGAGTTGCATCGGACCTTTCGAAATTATTTTGTTTTCCGAAGAAGGGGTAACATGGCCTCGGGAGTTAGAAAAGCGTTATACTGTACAGCAATTTACCTATAAAAAGCCATTTAACATCGGATCGATTCGCAATGACATTCTAAAAGCGGCAAAGAGCAAGTATTTGCTTTTTGTGGATGATGACATAGCAATCGGACCGCGACACCTCGAGATATTGCTTTCCATCACCCAAACCCGACACCCCGCAATCCTTTCGGGACTCAGCTATCATGCATTTAGAAAACCGAAAGAATTTCTCCAACTGTATCTCCGTACTCCTTGGAAGCAACTTATTGAAATGCTTGGGAGACGGGATAGTTACAGCCAACGCATCGGCAGATACCGATATTCTTCCTCGGAAGTTAAAAATAAAATGACCAAGAATTACAGGTGGTTGGGTGTGATAGGGAGAAATATGATGGTTGATAGGGAAGTAGCGTTACTGAGCCAGTTCATGGAAATGGAAACTATGGGATTTGAAGATGTTGAATTTGCTTACCGACAACAAAGGCTTGGTCGAAAAATAATGCTCCCTAACATAGTGAATTTGGCATGCCTCCATGTCTTTCACGATGCAGCTGAATCCAAAATCCAAGACTATGCCCAAACCTTCGATGCTTTGGTGGCTACACGGAGACTGCCGTGCAGTTCCCGAAAATGGTTTTTTCCAAATTGACGAGCTTTTGCCGAAATACCGAAATTCCACCCGAATAAAATCCACGGGCATCGATGATATTTAATGTAGTGTATCGCAGAAGGAGATCAAGTGGGTTATCTGAAATCAACCATGCCAGCTTCCTAGTGAGTAGGAGCTTTTCTATTGTGCGATACCTCGAACCGTCCTGAGAAAGTTGCTGCCCAAACAATCCCGAAACATATGGCTTTAACCCAAAGGTATCGAGATAGAAAATGAGCACCTGATGTGGAGACTCGCTGATAATGTAGATTTGTTGGCCATCACATCTTTTAAAAAGAAACTTCCACTCCTCTGCATATTCACCTAAAGACGCGCGTCGTCTGTTAATAAACTGTTTATGCCAAAATAGAACGTCCCTTTGAGAGGAAATCCGGTTTCTTTTTATGTCGAAATATACAGGTAATGTATTGAATAGGGTGCCGTCAAAATCAAAAATTATTATCATTTCTTAATAAGCTTGCGGTGTTTAAAATAAACGAATAACCTAAAACCGCTCCAAAGCCCTGTCCCAATGCCATATCCAAGGTGAGAAAAGGCTGAAGATGGAGCGTTTGAAGAAGGTCTCTGTGGCCGGGCTCGCGAGAAACATGGGTTGCTACAAGACTATGCACCGCACCATGTTGATAAGTGGCCGCAATCAACGCCGCACACCCCGTAATAAATCCATCGAGCAGAATGCGCTTTTTATATTTGTGAGCAGCGAGGATAATACCAACATTCCAGGCAATTTCAAAGCCCCCTAACGATGACAATATATTCAACGGATCATCAGTTTGTGAGAATTGACTCCTATGCCGATCGATTGCCCGTTCTATGAGCCCAATTTTTTTTCTTTGAATGTCCAAAGAAATGCCACTGCCCGCACCAGTAATTTCGGACGCTTTTTTGTTACAGAGCAGAGATACAATTGCCGAAGACGCCAATGTATTTCCCACCCCTACTTCCCCTAAGCAGATTTGGGATGCCGAAGCTTTTGCGAGGTAGCAATCTGCTGCTTTGAAAATATCGGAAAGCGTAGATCGTTCCATCGCAGGGGCGTTACAAATGTTGTCCGTGCCTTTTCCAAAGTAGTACGCATCGTTAATCTGAGGATGTGGACGCTTCTCAGCACATCCGACATTTAAAAATGTTCCTTTCATCGCCAATTTTTGGCAGAGTTTACTTACAGGGGAATAACGGGATGCGGATATTTTTAAAATAGTAAACGTTTGGCCAAATCGATAACGGCTTATTTTCTCCACGGCTGCTCCATGGTCAGCTCCTGAAACCAGTAGCTCTGTTTTCAGGGAAGGATGAGCAATTTTATGAATCAAATCAAAAAGCCGATCCAAAGCATGGGGATTAAGAAGAGTATAAATGTTCATAGGCAGCGAGAAAATCAATCCACTGTTCCTTCACGTGATAATTGCGAAGATTATTTAAAAGTTCGTCATAGAGCAAATCGTTGCAATAAAGTGCATCAACTCGCATCTTCATTTCAGCATAATCGGAACAGATAAATCCCGTCTCTCCTTGTTGGATTTGTTCAACGGCTCCGGTGTGATCATTGGTTACGATTGGTATGCCGCAAGCCAGTGCTTCCTGAAAACACAATCCGTAATGTTCGCCTTTATCAGATGCGTGATAGACATAAAGCCATGCACGATTTAATTCCTCACAAATATTGTCACTGCTACCGAGCGTAATGGGAGCGGACAAAAGATACCGAAGCCGAAGATAAAATGTATAATTCCAATCGCCAACCCCAATAATTCTCCACTGATATCTCTTAAAATCGTATGAACAGATATCTTGCATGATACTATCGGATAATTTATGAGGATAGAGAGTGCTATGCCGAATAAGGCGCCCTTTCTTCCGTTTCACCGGATGAGACCTCCATCTTTGCGGATCAATAGCCGGCCTAATGACAACTCCCTGAGATCGAGGTGGTACGTATCGGAGCCCGGCGGAAGTGGAGGTGACATAAATGTTTGCATTCCGGATTCGGCAATTTTCATTCTCTTGGATGGTCACAATACTTTTTGCTTTTCTGCATTCGGGAATGTTAAATTGAAAAGGCGGATACCAATGAAAATGAAACGGTATCTTAAATAAATTAGGGTTTTTACAAAGCCTCATTAGCTTACTAATACAAATTAGGTCTATCGCATAACCTTCCCACTCCGTTCCAACTTGATCTTCTAAAATGAAGATTTGATGTTTGCATTGAACTATTCCGTCAACAAGAGTTTTTAAATAACTTTGTGCACCACCGACAGTTAAGTTCGGAATGATGTGCAAGACCGCCTTCCTAGGTTTTGGGAGAGGTTCTACCATCTTATCGGGATCCCCAGGAGCAACGAAGCATCGATGGGAAAATATTGATCAACGGCATCAATTAACCTCTGCGCAGTCAGACCCGGAACACCATAAAGATCAATGGGCCTTTGATGGATTCTTTTGATATGGTGAATCAAATCCTCGAAACCTCCGTTTCCCGTAGCCAATATAATACGATCCAGCTGCCGACTATCGTGCAGAATATCCGATCTCATCTCTCGTTCCATGGAGACTTGACCGCTGCTATGCACATTGTAGCTGCTCAATTGAACTTGAAATCCATAGCTCGCTAATAATCCCTGAAAATGGCGTTGATCTTCGCGATTGTTATTCGTTGCGTAGGCGACCGCTTTGAGGATTCTTCCTCCGGTTTTTACTTCACTCAAAAATTCCTTGTAGTTAAAATGCGCGTTGTATTGTTGTTTTACAGTATAGTAGATGTTTTGAACGTCCACATAGACACCCAATGTTTTTATAGAACTGTTTTTAAAATTGGAATCGTTCATGAAAAAGCATTAGCCCATCATAAAAAGGGCTACAATGAATTTTAGGTGTATCTGAAGAACAGATTGTAACTAAATGTTACAAATTTTGTGTCTGTTATATATTTAAAAACTTATTTAGGCCCCTTCTATTTGTGAGAATGGCTGGAGGGAGCGGAACATTTTCGGTTGTTTATTGAAAAATGTTTTTGGAATGCTATATTTATTTATCAAGCGCTGGGACGGCGGTTGTTCATGATTTATAAATCACAATATCGTACGAAAGTTGGTTTCCACTGTGGCTTAGGTTGTTTTCGAAACTACTGCCATTATCGTGGGATTGATCTTGAAGAGGAGGAGATCTTTTTTATAGGAAACGGATTTTTCCTTTCTTATCAGGAATTTCAGATACCGGAAGGGATGTTCTTTACACTTTCGATGGATATTTTTGAATCATTGTTTAGTTTTTGTCGGCAATACGATGTTTCATTTATTGACGGAGAATTTGTAAATGAGGCAGAGGCAATGAGCCTGCTCAAAAATGGTATTAGCAAAGACCGATGCCTTTCCATTAACATTGCTCCTATTGCCTGCAATTACCGATCGGTGCTTCTAGGGCCGGAGAAAATGGCACAACCTTGTCATTCGGCCGTAGGAAATACGCACTTTGTCAATCCAATCGGCTTAAATGCTGAAGAGACGGAAATTTTTATCAGTGATAGCTGCGTTCCTTCTTTCCACTCGATTCCATATCATGGATGGGCTAATTTTTATGACATCAAAAAGGGGTGGGGAAAAGCGAACTTTGAATTTTTTATATTCGAGGAACAATTTTGGAAACGGTTGGCAGGTTGTATCAGGGATATCGATAAGCAGCGGGTTTTGATGGAGAAATTTATGAGCGGGCTCACTGGGTTTTTAAATGCTCCGGATTGCTCGGAAAACCAATATACTGGAATTAAAGCCTTGTTTAAAATTCATCGCATGTTTCAGACCATCGACCACTTTCCTAATAGAAATCAACTTGTGCGGTTTTTTTTTAGAGAATGGGTCAACGAATCGGTAACTTATCATTACTATACCCTTGCTGTGCTCAAAAAAGTGTTGCCGCAAAGTGGTCTGGAAAGCGAGATCCAGGAACTCATTTCAAAATGGGAACAATGGCTTCTTCAGATGCTAAAAAGTAGTTTTAATAACCAAATAAAGAGCATTCGGACGTTAACATATAAACTAGAAATACTAATAGATAAGGAAATCACCACCTATACGAAAATCATGCGGATCTGTGAAGTGCTTTTGTAGACCCTCTCCCCAAACCTAAGAAGACCGGCGTTGCCAGAAATATTGGAGCCAGGCGAGGCTCCAATGTGGAGGTAACCCGCCGGGCAACAGTTTCTTTGCCATAGGATGGGGTCGCTTGAAATGGTCAGGTAACGAGGAGGTTATCTGACCAAACTTACTTCAGATTCTATGTCAGAATTGCTTCTCGCGCCAGCCTTCGTAGGTTTTGGGAGAGGGTCTAGTCATATGCGGACGGTGGTATCCGGATGAAACAAGCAAAGCAAAAGGTACATGAGGGCATATCAAAGTATGGAGTGTCAGAGATGAGGTCACTAAAAGAAGATGGCTACATATTGATTGAGACGTTTGCGGACCGTCACTGGTTTGAAGAGCTGCGCCACGAGAGTGAGTCCCTGGGACAAACCCAGTTTGAGCGCAAGGATATTAAAGACAGCGTATCACAAGATGCGAACCAAAAACGATTGGAAATCATTAATCCGCCGTTGTTAACGGAGATTTATAAAAGCCAATCGCTTGAAGAGTTGATTCGCCTGCCTCTTGCGGAGTCATTGAAACAAAACAATCGGTGCGGATATTACGTTTATTTTGAGGATGCGTACATTAAGCCGCATTTTGATCATATTTTATCAGACTGCATGCTCCTCATCTGTCTAAACAGAAAATATGGTTCGGATGTAGAAAGAGGGGGCTTGCTCAGATTATATCTTCCTAATGTCTGTAACTTTGAGAAATTACAAAAAAAGGGAAGCCCCGTCTTACCTCGGAAAATTCGAGAAATCGATTTAAGACCTGGTTCAGGTATTTTACTCGCGGGGGGACATGTCTTGCACGAATGTACCCCCCTAGAAAAAGGTGGCATGCGTATTGTCTGTGGAATGGGATATTTGTTTCGGAGAGGATAGAATCTATGCCAAAACCTGATTCAATAATAAAATAGAGTATGCTAAGGGGGGGGTGCGGAGTAAAAGGTGAGAGCGTTCCCAGCGGCTGCAAAGGCTGCAAAGGCTGCAAAAGTGTTGAAGTCAGCCGATAGTCCGTTCCAGAATCCAATGGCGTTGGTAGCGCCGGAGAGGTCAGCCGGCTTGGGTAATGTTTTCCGAAGGTCGATTTATTGCGATGAGGAGCAATCATTTCGACTCCCAACTTTTTGGGAATCCCGGTCGAGTGAATTACTGTTATACTGAAACACCTATAAAATGAGAGCAACTTTGTGAATCTTTTCCCTCGGCCATTATTGCAAAACCAAGTTCATATCATGGGATATGGGCGCGCTTTTGCACCGTACCCGAAGAACAAAATACGAACTAGAACCTGATACCACTTCCAAAGTTATTCACATTGTCAGCTCTTTTACGGATTTGTGATACCTTTCTGCCGTCCCTATGAATAACTTCTGGTATCAGGTTCTAAATTTGTGATCATTTTATAGGGGTTTCGCTATATTTTCCACTTCTTTTCCGCAACCTTCCGCGTTTGAGAATCTTGCGTCAATGAAGCGTTCACTCTCTACCGGATGGCGCGGATAAAATGATGTTGGGAACAACATCAGTAGCAGAAATCTTAGCGTACCTCATGTGAATATGCCAATCTGGGGTCGGGTCAGCTTAGACTGAGACACGCATGGGCATGAGAACGTAAAGGAAATTGCTACCGGTTGGAGTGCGGATCACACCCGGACTCATTTCGTCAATCAAAGCCAAATCAATTTGCTCATCCGGAACATTGCGCAACGGGTCCAACAAAAATTCAGGATTAAACGCGATTGAAAAATTTTTGCCTCCGTAAGAAATAGGTAGGGACTCTCTGGCCTCTCCGATTTCGGGTGAGATAGCCAGCACATCCATATTATTTTTGGAAAAAGTGAGTTTCACCGAGCTACTCTTATCCACACTGAGCAAGGAAACGCGGCGTACGATGTTCAAGAGCATTTCGCGTTCCAGTTTGATTTTTTCGCGCGCTTCTTCAGGAATGACTTGGCGATAATTCGGATAATTTCCTTCCACAAGTTTGGAAATGAGTAGGACGTTTCCTAAATGAAATGCGACGATATTTTGAGTCACCGAAATGCGAACTTCAGCGTCCTCATTCAGAAGTCGCTGGAGTTCGATAATCGTTTTGGTTGGGACGATGAATTCCCTCTCTTGACTCCGCGGTAGTTCAAGTTCCGTTTCGTAAAGGGCCAGACGACGTCCATCGGTAGCAACCAAAGTCAGTTGGTTGTTTTTGAAAGAAAATAAGATTCCATTGAGCACATACCGTGTTTCATCCATGGAAATGGCATAGGACGTGCGTTTGAGACCGTCGCGAAGATCCGCCTGTTTGATGATGATTTCGCTGGCATCTTGCAATTCAGGCAATTTGGGGAATTCTTCTTTCGGAAGACCAAATATCTTAAAAATACTATTGGAGCAACGAATGGTTGAAACGTCGTTTTTGGAATCTGTTTCGACAGTGACCTCGCTTCCGCACAATTCACGTGCAATAGCTGCGAAACGTCGAGCTGGTAGAGTCGTTGAGCCGGTACGTTCTATCTTTAGGGCCGGGATTTGACATTGAACAGTCGTATCCAAGTCTGTCGTTGTCAACCTAAGCCCCCCTTCAACGGTTTCCAACAGGACATTAGAAAGAACAGCCAATGTGGGGCGTGCGCCGACAACATTCTGTGCGCGTTGCAATCCTTCCAAAAGTGCTTCTTTTGTTACAACTAGCTTCATGGGGAAATAATTGCCTAGGAATCAACCGACATGCCTATGGCTCAAAAGGGTTTCTTGTCAAAATTAAACTATCAGACACCAGCAAAAATCCGCTTTTAGACTAATGTTACGCCCTTTTAAGGGCTCTGGGAACAAAAAGGCAATTGCAATTAACAAGGTCCTCTTTTCGGCTTAACATTGTGGACGAAACTGCGAAGGCGGTTTTTTGTGAACATAGAGGCTATCTTTGTAGCTGGCTATCCAAAGAGAGGACGATATGGCGGGTCTTGTCATCACTTTCCATCCGCTTTTTTACCAATTTAATGGCATGGATGACAGTGCCGTGATCCTTTCCGCCGAAAGCATCACCAATTTCGTTGAGTGAACAGCTTGTCAATTCTCGAGCGAGATACATGGCCACTTGTCTCGGAAAAGCGATTGCCGCCGGACGTCGTTTGCTAGTCATATCAGCAATACGAACATCAAAATGCTCGGCTACTTTGCGTTGAATTTGATCAATGGTGATCACGCGCCGAGCCTGTTCCTGCAGAATGTCTCGCAAAAGATTCTCTACGATTTCGACATTGAGCGGACGCTCACTGAGGGATTTATAGCCGGCAACGCGAACTAAGGCGCCCTTGAGGCGACGGATGTTATTTCGAATCTTGTCAGCAAGAAATTCAATGAGCCATGCCTCTAAAAAGATGTGCATCGAACTGGCAATACTTTGGAGAATTGCAACCCGTGTTTCCATATCGGGAGGCTGCAATTCAGCGGTCATTCCCCATTCAAAACGTGAAACAAGGCGTTGTTCCAATTTTTCAATCTCACTGGCTGGACGGTCGCTCGAAAGCACAATCTGCTTATGGCCGTCATGTAAGGTGTTAAAGGTGTGGAAAAATTCTTCCTGTGAACGCTCTTTACCGGCAAGAAAATGGATATCGTCAATCATGAGAACATCCGCTTGTCGATACCGTTTGCGGAATTTAAAAAGCGTTCCATGTTGAATGGCGTCAATAAATTCATTGGTAAACTGCTCGCTTGAAAGGTACACCACTTTCGCATTCTTCTTTGTCGTCAATACCTGATATCCGATTGCCTGTAGAAGATGAGTTTTTCCAAGTCCACTATCTCCATAAACAAACAGAGGATTGTAGGTTTTTGCAGGTGATTGCGCCACAGCGAGTGCCGCAGCGTAAGCGAACTGATTGTTCGGACCAACGACAAAGGACTCAAAGGTATATCCGGAGTGCATTCCCGTGCCGATACCAACGCTGATATTTTTGTCTTTTGCAGCAGTGTCTTTGGGAGTGGATCTCGGGCTTTCCTCAGAAATTGCCGTTGTCTGCGTTAATGGTGTGGATTCGAGATTTTTCTCGTGGTCTTGAAGGATAAATTGAATTTCGCGCCCGCCTGGGATAATCTCCTCCACCGCAGTTTTCAGCAAGCTCATGTAGTTGCTTTCAATAAAAAACTGATGGATGGAATTGGGAACTTTCAAACGCAAATATTTTCCGTCTCCGGAAACTATCCGAATGCCGGAAAACCAGCGCTCGAAACCGTCTGCGCTGACCCGGTCCTGAATCAGAGCTAAAATTGCCCGCCAAACGGATGTGGGATCTGTACTCATATTAGGATGAGAGCGATGCCTCTTCTCCAATCGTTGGTTACTCTCCTCCATAAGACTCGCTTTTCCGACGTTTGGTTAACCGATACTGCATTGAGTAGCCTAGACAAGAAACAACTGGATCCGCAATTTTCATAGAAAAGAAAAATAACCGAGTTTGTATCCGGATTCTCAATGAATCCCAAAAACGGGCGCGCACGCCCGTTTTTCAGAGTTTCATTTTGAGAAATATAAAACTAGTTGAGAGATTCATGAATAAAACACATTTGGGGGGGTGTAGGTTTTTTTCACAACTTATTAACTTTCAGTTATTCCCTGCTACCGTAAGCAGGCGCTCAGACTAAAAATGGGACCAATTCCCCTCAAGGAAAAAATCGTGACAGCCTGAAAATAAAGATTTGGCAAATTGACTCAATTTTCTTGACGTAACTCTTCAAATTTAGATCGAAAACAAATTGTCACTCTTCGACGAGGTTGTTACGTTCCCGAGTTCGTTCCGATGGAGTGCGGAACAAGAGGGCAACGGTTAACGTAAAGAGACATCCGACGAAAACGTAGTATGGGGATGCAATTTGCGGCCACCAAGCGGGAAGCATTTGGCCGAAATTCCAGGATTGGGCAATCCAACGACCGTGCAAGAGATCCGGAATGCTGAACGCTGGAACATGCACTTTGCATAAAATCAACACCGCACAAATGCCTACCAACATCGCAAAAAAGTTTGCGCGATCCGCTCCTCGACTTTTAGTTACCATTCCCAATAGAAACACCCCCAGGAGTGAGCCATAGGTGTAACCCAGTATCCCTAAGACGAGTTGGATAATTGTAATATGCGTTTGCAAAACGACGTAAGCAGTGAAAGTAGCCACCACAATCATGAGCACACCGAAAACTACCGTTGCGATTCGAGCAGCGAAAACTTCATGCTGCGGAGAATCGTGGGTCCGAAAATAAGGGTCGTAGAAATCTTTGATAAAAGAAGTGGCAAGCGCATTCAGAGCTGTCGATGTTGAGCCCATCATTGTTGCAAAAACGCCTGCGATAATGAGGCCTCGAATGCCAACAGGCAGGTGATTGACAATATAATAGGCAAAAACCTCATTGCTTTCCTGCGGCAGGTTTGGATCGGGAAGCAAGGTATACCGGAGCCAAAGCAAAATTCCGACGCTCAGAAAGCAAAGGACCAGGGGAATATCGACAAGACCGCTCAGAATGAGTGACAATCGCGATTTGGTGGAATTTTCCGCGGTCAACATCCGCTGTACCATGTCCTGGTCGGTTCCATGAGTTGCCATGGTGAGAAAAGTAGAGCCTAGGATGGCCGCAAAGATTGTGTAGGGTTGTTCCAGCATGTGAGCAAATGCACTTCCGAAGGATTTTGTCGTGTCCCATCCCGTGTGAAACATGCCGATTGCTTTGAGTCCCTCGGTTTGCTGATGAACCGTCGCCCAGCCGCCGGGAATATCTCGCACAAGAGTAAAAAATGCAAAAATCATTGCACCAACCATGAGGGTTGCCTGAATCAGATCTGTCCAGACGACCGCTTTAATACCGCCTATCGCCGTATAGAGAGTGGTGAGAAGGGTGACGGCAAGGATGCCCCAAAAGTAGGAGATCCAGGTAATCGGTACCTCCGGCCAAAGGTAACGCAAGATCACCACAAAAATCACACCGCCAAGGTAAAGTCGCACTCCCATGCCGAGCACGCGGGTAATCAAAAAAATGAAACTTGCTGTATTACGGGTCCAGGGACCAAATCGGATATTCAGGAATTCATAAATGCTCTGCACTCGGTATCGGTAATAGGGAGCGATAAAAAGGAAAGCTACTAGGAATCTCGCAAGGATAGTGCCGATCGCAAGCTGAGCGTAAGCATAACTCCGAGTGGCAAAGCCTTCTCCGGGTGCCCCTAGAAAAGTTGCCGCGCTGACTTCGGCTGCTACGATAGAAGCCAGTACCGCCCACCAGGGAATGGAACGCCCGCCCAAAGCAAAATCCCGAAGCGTCTTGTTGTTCCGTCCCGCATAAAGACCGATTCCGACGATGAGGCCAAAATAGAGAAAGAGGATCAGTGCGTCAATTCCCAGACCAGCCCAATGGATGGAGTTATTCATATGTCGGCATGTTGCAAAATATTATGAAATGATATTCCATATGTACAGAGTCAGCCTTACGTCAAATTTGTTCCTCCCTTTCCATGCCTTTTCCCGACGCGCAGAGTGTTTCTTTCGCAACATTTATAAACTCACTTGATCCGCACTGCCAGATTGCTCCAAACAATCCGTATCAAAAAAGATGGGTTCAATGCAGCTCGCCTGTTGAGCCTCTTTCAGAGCATTTGTTAACTCAATAGTTACATATTGCAAGAAATGGCCATGAGGTTGCCGGCCTTTTTGCCTCACGTCCGGCAGCCGCCGGATGGACCGATTGTTCTCCGCGCCTGGCTTTAAAATTTCTGGCAACGCCGGTCTTTTTAGGTTTTGGGAGAGGCTCTACAGACTTTCCGGACAAATTCTAAAGGATCTTTTCTCGTATCCCGCCGATTGCATGGCCGAGTTTCTTTATAGCCAGTTCGATGCGCGTTTTGACCGTACCAAGTGGAGTCCCGGTAAGACTCGAAATTTCGCGCTGACTTTTACCTTGGAAAAATGTCATGTGAATGACTTGTCGCTGGGAAATCGGGAGTCTACGAAGATAATATTCCATCAGCTCCTTCAGGTCCTTTTGTTGAATTTGTTCCACTGTGCGGCCCTCATCCCGTATCTTGTTTAAGCAATTATAAGCGACCTCGTAGCGCCCTGTTGCCCGGCGGTATGCCGAGTGCTGCCGCACCAAATCAATGGCCCTTCTTCTGGCAAGGGTTGCCAACCAGTTGCAAAGTTTTCCTTTTTCTGAGGAGTAGTTCTTTGCTTGCTTCCAGACCTGAATGAAAACGTCCTGTAAAACGTCTTCCGCATCCGACTCATCGTGTAGTACCTGCAAGATAATGGCCTTGAGAATGACTTTATAGCGCCGATGAAGTCTTTCCAGTGCTAAAGAATTTTGTTGTACTAGAGCTTCCATGAGCTCTTTATCTTCTATAGCGGTCGACTCTGTGTCCGGGGGAACATCCATAGCGGCCTCCCTAATGGGGTACTTCTGGCGTAATTCACTATAGCATGCTTTGCCTTGATTGAAAGTCAATATATGTTAATGTTAGCTAACATTGCGTTTTGTTAACAGGGGGAGGCGAGCGATTGTCCACTTTTCCACTTGGAGCTACAGTTCACCCCCATGGGGTTGCCTATCGAGTGTGGGCGCCGGCGGTCCAATCTGTTCAGGTCGAAATCCAGCCTGTTAACTGCAAGCCTATCAAAATACTTTCCTTAGAACGGCAGGCCCATGGATACTATATGGGAGTGGACGAAGAGGGACAGGCGGGCTACGCTTACCTTTACCATCTGGAAGGAAAAGGGCGGTTTGCCGATCCTGTATCCCGAGGCCAACAGGCGGGCGTTGAGGGGCGTTCTCTGGTGGTGAATTGGAGAGGTTATCGCTGGCGGGACCGGAGTTGGCGGCGGCCGCGGTTTCGAGACCTGGTGATTTACGAGCTGCATATAGGGACTTTTACTTCCGAGGGGACGTTTCGAAGCGCCATCGAGCGGTTGGATCACTTGAAGCGACTCGGCATAACAGCCATAGAAATCATGCCTATCGGCGATTTCCCCGGCGGAAGAAATTGGGGATATGATGGAGTTCTTCCCTATGCACCGGCGCGATGCTATGGATCGCCGGATGAGCTTCGGGACTTAGTGGATAGCGCCCATTCAAATGGGCTGGCTGTCATCCTCGACGTCATCTACAATCACTTTGGGCCGCGCGGAAATTATCTGAGCTGTTTCACCTCCCACTACTTTAACCCAGAACATCTGACCCCCTGGGGGGATTCGCTGAATTTCGATTCCACGCAGTGCGGTCCTGTTCGAGAATATTTTGTGAACAATCCGCTTTATTGGATGGAGGAATTTCATATCGACGGTTTCCGATTTGATGCCACCCACGAGATCCGTGACAATTCTCATCCTCACATCTTAGCTGAGATGACAACAGCAGTTCATCAACAAGGCGGCTATGCCATTGCCGAAGATGAACGAAATGTGAGTTTCCTGCTGGAGTCGGTTGAGACCGGCGGCATGGGGTTCGACGCTGTGTGGGCGGATGATTTTCATCACACCCTCAGGGTTGGCCAAACCCATGAAAAATCAGGTTATTTCTCAGATTACAAAGGATCGCTCTCGGAAGCCATTTCGACATTGGACTGTGGCTGGCTTTATCAAGGTCAGATTTCGCAGAGACAAGGCCTGTCGAGAGGGACGCCCTGTAAGCACCTCCTGCCCGAGAGGTTTATCCACTGCATCTCCAACCATGACCAAACGGGAAACCACGCTTTTGGAACCCGACTCTCTCAACTCATTTCAGCCCCCGCATACCGCACCCTTTCCGCACTTCTCTGTCTCTCGCCCTATACTCCGCTCATTTTTATGGGACAGGAATGGGCCGCCAGCACGCCATTTCTCTATTTTACCGACCACGATGCTGAGTTTGGAGCTGAAGTCACAAAAGGCCGGCAGCAGGAATTCTCCGAATTTGCCGAGTTTACAAAGCAAATAATTCCCGACCCGCAGGCCGATACTTCCTTCCTTCAATCTAAGTTGCAGTGGGCGGAAAGTGAGCAAGGCGAGCACGCACAAGTTTGTGCACTCTATTCCGAGTGTTTGCATCTGAGAAAGAAAATCGGCGCATTACGCCCCGTCGGCCGAGAGGGGTGGTCCGTCAAGAGCCTCCCCTGGGGAGCTGGTACGATCCATTATCTCTCTCAGAAAACTGAGTATCTCACTGTTTTTGATCTTTTAGGAAATCACGCTGGCCCATTGGAGACCCCTGGGGGGGAGTGGGCGATTCTGCTTTCCACGGAAGAGAAGCGCTTCGGAGGGGACCAAAAAATCGACTTCGACCCATTAGGAAAAACCATTCGTTTCTCCCGGCCGGGGCTCCTTTTTCTCTCGAGACAGCACGGCGAAGGGAAATGAGGACAGAATATTGGAGATGAGAGCTTCTCGCTGTGAAAAAGCATGAATTTTGTCGGTGAAAATATCAGTCCAGGTTCCGGGGAGGCTTTCCAGATAGAGTTTTGTTTCATTCCAGACCTGATCAATCGGAACCGGTCCTAATCTGCTGGTGAGCCGCGGGACGACTACCAGCAGGGCGGTGTCCTGATACATGCGCAAAAAAGTAATGAGATGATCCGTTTTTGGACCCTGGAGAAATACCGGAAGATAATCCGCCATACGAAAAAACTCCTCGTGGGCTCGGCGAAATTGCAAGAGCCGCTGAATGACAAACAATTTGATGCGGCCACTTTTCCAATCGAAGATCAGTTCCTCGGGAGAGGCGCTGGCAATTGATTTGAGCAGGCGTTTCCGCAAAGAATAATCCACTGGTCTTCGGTTGTCTGGATCCACGAGACTGAAGTCCCAAATTTCAGTTCCTTGATAAAAATCCGGAACGCCCGGAAGCGTGCATTTCAGAACAGTCTCGGTGAGAGAATTCCAAGCGCCGAGGTGCGCTACCTCTTCAGCGAGCGGCATGAGTGTCTTTTGGAAAGGAGCCCCGGTTTTAGGATCCAAAATTTTTGCGATAAATTGCGTGACAGCCTGTTCCCATTCTTCATTGGGTTCAGTCCAGCTGCTATTTACCTTTCCTTCTTTTAGTGCTTTTATCAAGTACTGTTGGATTCGGGTGGTAAAATCATCGCGGTTTTTTGGGGTCAGCTCAAATGGCCAACATCCAACTAGAGTCTGATAAAGGAAGTATTCTTCGTTAGGTGAGGGGGCGGGCTCCCCATCTATCATTGTTCGAAATTTGCGGTTCATCCGCATCCAGCGACGAATGGCTTTCCGCCACTGGAGAGGCATCTCTGAAAGTGCGGCGATCCGAAGGCGAACATCCTCGCTTCGTTTGGTATCATGAGTGGATGTCCCGAGCAGGGTGTGAGGGGTTCGGACGGTACGCTCAAGATTTAATTGATGAAACTCGGAAGTACTCAAACCAAAATTGCCAGGATTCCCGCCAACTTCGTTCAGTGCGATTAATCGGTTATAAAGATAAAATACAGTGTCTTCCAGGCCCTTTGCTGCTACCGGTCCGGTACATTGCTGGAACCTCATAACAAACCGGACATGTGCTTTCCGCTGCTCAAGTGCGCAATTTTCCGGAAAGCCCATTAAAAGAACATCACGAAGGAAATCAAAAACAGTTTTGTCTATCGCTGGGTTTTTGCGACGAGCCAAAGAAATCGCACGAAGGATGATATGTTTTTCCGATTCGCAGGGCGGACGATGTTCCGTTGCATAAGTTCGATAAACAGGGAAACAAGCGATCACCTGTCGAATTGCGTTCATGAGAACATTGCGAGTGCAGTCGCGATAGGTGCGATAGAATTCGGAAAGTCCATCCAATTGCCGCGCTAGCGCAACGATCTCGCTTTCAAATGAGGTTTCCATCACCCAACACTTTTTTTCATAAACTAAATTGGAGAACGTATCAGTCACCCCAACAATGTCTTGATAGATCTCCGTAAAGGACTGCACGGAGGCTGCGTCAATGAGCAAATGAGTGATTTGATTTGCAAATTCATAGCCTGTGGTGCCAGAGATAGGCCAATCAGCAGGGAGTTGCTCATAAGCAATTTCCAGAATTTTCTCCACGATCAAATAAAGGGCTTGAGGGTTTTGCGCGGTGTGAGCGAGAGCAGCATAGTTCTCTTGTAGGCGTACGAGATACTCCTTCGGATTCCACAGACCATCAATGTGATCGATCCGCAGGCCGGAAACGCTGCCATCTGCTAACAGTTGAAAAACCAGGTGGTGAGCGGCCTCAAAAACTTCCGGAATTTCAACCCGAATAGCTGCCAAATGATTGATGTCGAAAAAACGGCGATAGTTGATTTCCTCAGCGGCCACTCGCCAGTAAGCAAGCCGATAAGATTGACATTCCAAGAGTTCATGCAAGGCATCGAAACTCTCAGGTACCCCCACGGTTCCTTGAAATTCCAGAACTGCCAAATCAATGGCTCGCCTCACCGCTGGATTTTGCGCAATGAAATTTGCTAAGCTTAATTTAGCGCGAGCAATTTCCTCCGTGGATGGCAAAGTCAATTGCTCGATGATTTCGAGCATTTGATTTAAATCATTGCTTTGCAAATGGTGCAGGCTTCTTCGCAGAATGATGGGAAAAGTTCGCGGATTAATTGGGAGTTTAGCGGAAGAATATCGCACAAAAAAAAGCCCGCCTTCTCGCTCCAGGATGAGTTCGGAGTTTTCCAATATGCGACCATAACGCTCCCCAAGAATTGGTAGGAGCACCTTATCCGCAAGGACTTCTTTCCGGGGGTGCCAGTCTATATCGAAATAATCCGCATAAACTGAAGCGGGCCCGTTTTCCAAAACGTCCATCCACCATTGATTCAAAGACTCGCTAATACCCATGTGGTTTGGAACAAAATCAAGCAGCTGGCCCATGCTATGACGGCGCAATTCGGTAACAAATTGTTGGTATTCCAATTTATTTCCCACTGCGGGATTCAATGCATTGTGGTCTGCGACGTCATATCCGTGCGTGCTTTCTATCCCCGCCTGAAAATAGGGTGAGGCATATATGTCGCTAATTCCCAGTTCATTTAAGTAATCCAAAATTCCCACCGCATTCCGAAAGGTGAATCCGCTATGAAATTGCAATCGATAGGTTGCGGATGGAATGCGCGGACATCCCACCCTCTGTGGAGCTGCACTAGGGTGACTTGGGTTCAAATTTTGTTCCATACTGAATATGTGCGGTCTGGTCGGGCATGGATAAGGAGTGGAAGCGACACTCTAAAATTTTCTCATATTGGGGGCGAGGAGAAAGTGTCTTTGAGAAAGTCGAAGAAGTTTAGTGGGTGGTTTTCGCCCAAAGAGAGATGGGTGAATATCAGCACACAAAAGCTTTGGAAGAATTTGGCTTTAGCGAAAAATTTAGCAAATGCAGTTACACCAAATCAAAACCTCACGCCGCATCAATCGAATTGAAAATCCATATCCTAAACGAAGCCCCTTTCGACAATCAACCTCTTCCTCTCCTCGAATTCCAGCGCAATCCGCTACAAAAGATCAAGCCAAGGAAATAGGCTGGCAAATGAAAAACGCTTCAACCTCAGCGGAAACGCATCATAAGGATGCCCCTTCCACTTCGCAGGATGAACCGAAACACCCTTCAATTAAAAACACTGGACTCATAACTTGGCTGAAAGGAAGAGGTGTGTCTGAGTTAGCGGAAAAAATCGAACAAGCTGGGGGAGATTTTAAGGAGGCCAAACGCAAGGTAGCGGAAGAAATAAAAAAAGTTGGAATACTCCAACGTAACAGTAGCGAGTTAACAAGGCTGCGAAAATATGAGAAAATGTGGGAGCGATACCAGAAAATAATAGCACAAAAACCAAATATTGGTGTGCTAAATTCAGTTGAAAAAAGCAAACTCAAAGCTTGGCTAGAACAACGAGGATGTCGCTCTAGGTTATTAGCAAAAATCAAGAAGGCCGAGGGTAATTTTGATGAAGTCGAATTTTGGATAAAGGAACAAAGGGCGCTGGTTTCGCGTGAGAGAAAGCCTAACTACGACAGACGTTTGGAGGAGTTGCAGGCATATCGGACGGATTGGGAGGAATACCAGAAACAAACACAAAAATCGGATGGTGATGTGGCAACTTCCACCGCGACAAGTTCCATTGGCTCGCCTGAGAAGGCTCAATTCCGGCAAAGTGAGCCCGTAGAAGATGCTGAGAGTTCTGGTTCTCATCAGAACGCGCTAAATTCGCAGAGCGAGTTAAATCCGGAGTTATCGAACAAGGTGATATCAGATCCTCAGTCGGAAAATCCTCTTGCAACAATTATGCACGATGAAGCTTTCCTGGCCACAATTATGAATGACGAAGCGTTCCTTGCCACAATTATGGATGATGGAAATGATTATACAGATACGTTGTATAACATGGTGCTGCTATGCGAAGAGAAGGATGCCGAGCCGAAGGCAGCAGGCACTCCCTCTGAACTCCCGGAGGAATCTTCCACTTCAGCAAAACCTTTGAGGTCTGAGGCTGAGGGTGAGTATGTAATGGATGTGCTGATGGAAGACCTACGGATGCCCGAGGGTCAGTATGAACCTGATTTGCTGGACATAGACCAACGGATTTCGATAACAGAACTCAGTTCTTCTGAAATCGAGGCGCATTTAAATAGTGGACCTTCCGCTTGATTTCAAGATTTCTGAGTTTCGCTAAATCGATTAAATATTTGGCTGATTAATTTATTATCTTCCAAATTTTGAATGAGATGAAGAGCGGCTTGCAGTGGGACGCTGAGTTGATCGGGACGATAATGCAACTCGTAACCAATCTCGTAAATTGCCTTATCCAGAAGAAAAACATTGAGCAAAAAGACAAAATCGTCCGGATTTTGTGGAAGTAATGTGCTGTCTTTGATACCGGCCAAATATCCGTCCAGAAACTCTGACACGATCATTTCTCTCCACAGCTTAGCCCAAGGTGCCAACTGGACCTGGTCCTCGGAACGGTTGTTCGTCAGCGCAGCTTGGATGGCATAATCAAATGAGCGAAGCATACCCGCGATGTCTACAAGCGGTGCACGTTTGAGAAGGCGCTCTCCTAAAGTTCGACGCGGCTCTCCTTCAAAATCTAATATGATAAAATCCTTTCCGGTGTTGAGTACTTGCCCCAAATGATAGTCTCCGTGCACACGAATCTTTTTGGCAAAGATTTTCCGATCCAGAAGTCCGCGATAAAAAGCAAGTAAACGGGGCCCTTCTGAAATCCATGTTTTGGCGTTGTCTCGTAGGGATGGAGAGGAGAGGCTGGGAGCTTTTCGGGCGAGCTCAAATTCCGTTCGGCGTGCCATGCTTCGCAATGTTTGATAGAGGGAGCGCTGATAAAAGCTAGTGAAAGATTCCGGAGCGAAGTCCTTTCCGGAGAGTTTCCCCAAACAATGGTGCAATTCTCCTGTGCGTACTCCTAGTTGTCGAGCACGCTCAGGATAGCCCGCCATCAATTCAGGAAACATTTTTTCTCTCTCCTCTACGGAGGAAAGGGCCAGCGCTTGTTCAAAATATCGGCTGAGGGCGTCCACGGTGTATGTCCAGGCGTCGCCTTGATTTGGGACATAGGAGGTCAGCAATCCGATGGTTCCTTGGCGTCCGTCTTTCATACAGAGAATTTCACCGCGATAACGTGGCACATGCGGGAAATTTTGTTCTTCTAATACCTTGAGGAGGTCAGTGTCGGGATGGGGGCCCGCTTCATAATGACGAATGAGTTTCAGATTGAGCTGATCGCTGAAAACAATTGTTGAATTTGATTGTTCACCTCCTAGCAATCGGGATACCGAAGTCTCGATTTGGATCGCATTCTTTGCGAGACCAATGAGTTGACACGTTCCGGAACGCCACGTTTCTTCTTTTAAAATAAGTCTGAGAAGGCGTTGACGCATTTTTTCGACATGAATGGCATCCCATAAAAATTCTCCACTCGCAAACCGAGCAATGGCAGCCTGGGGACTCCCATTGGTATCACTTTTCTTAGCGATGAGTACCGGCAGGACGTAAGTGGCTGGCCGTCCCTGCGTGAATGTGATTTCTACCAAAAGGATGCGCAATTCGGAGTCGTCCGGCGAGAAACTGGCTACGATTTTTGCTTCTCGGAAAAGCCGTTGCTTTTCGCCAAACCAACGGCACTCCCGGATATACCGTGGCAGGACATTGTGCTCGAGCTGATATTCTAGCTCGGGCGTCCACTTCGCCGCCTCGTTTAGCAAGCAAGGTTCGTGGCCTGCCTGGCCGCCAGGCTCCGCGGCCTTATGGAGATGAAGCCAATAAAAGCCATGCGGTCCCAATGTAAAGAGATATGGCGCATTTGTAATTGCAGGGAAACGAGTATTGCCAAAAAGCTCCTCCGGGTGCCAGTCGCAAAATCCCGACAAATCCAGGGATACCGGCTGAGAAAAGCGGGAAAGATTTGCTACAACGAGCAAAATTTGGTCCCCATGGCGACGAAGGTAGGCGAGCACTTTAGAGTTTTCTGTCGGGACAAATTGGATGTCTCCATAAGCGAAGGCGGCGTGTTTCTGTCGGATGCTCAGTATCCTGCGTGTCCACCAAAACAGTGAGGAGAGATTCCTCTTTTGGACATCCACATTGACGGTCTCGTAATGGAATTCCGGATCTATGATCACGGGAAGGAAAAGCTGTTGTGGATTGGCCCGGGAAAATCCTGCATTACGGTCAGCGCTCCACTGCATCGGCGTACGAACCCCATTTCGATCACCGAGATAGAAGTTGTCACCCATTCCAATTTCATCCCCGTAATACAAGATGGGAGTTCCTGGCAATGAGAGAAGCAGAGATGTCATGAGTTCGATCTTGCGCCGATTGTTATTCAATAATGGAGCGAGGCGACGACGAATGCCCAAATTGATCCGCGCCCGGACATCTTCCGCATAAAGGCGTACCATGTAATCTCGTTCCTCGTCCGATACCATTTCCAAGGTGAGTTCATCGTGGTTCCGAAGAAAAATTGCCCATTGGCAATTTTTCGGGATAGGAGGGGTCTGCTCCAAAATATCGATCAGAGGAAAGCAGTCCTCCATTTGAAGCGCCATGAACAATCGGGGCATGAGCGGAAAATGAAATTCCATATGGCATTCGTCGCCATTTCCGAAATAAGCAGCCGCATCCTCGGGCCATTGATTGGCTTCTGCCAAAAGCATTCTGCAAGGAAACTTCTGATCCATATGCTTCCGAAGCTTCCGAAGGAAGGCATGGGTTTCCGGAAGGTTTTCGCAGGAGGTTCCCTCACGCGCAAAAAGATAGGGCACAGCATCCAATCTCAATCCATCTACGCCCAGCTCCAACCAAAAATCCAGCGTGTCTAAAATGGCTTGTTGAACCAGTGGATTGTCAAAATTCAGATCGGGTTGATGCGAATAAAATCGATGCCAATAGTAGGCTTGTGCAACGGGGTCCCAAGCCCAATTGGATGTTTCAAAGTCACCAAAGAGAATGCGGGCTTCCTCATAGCGACGCGGAGTATCACTCCATGTGTAAAAATCCCTCTCGAGGGTGCCGGGAGCAGCAAGTCGAGAACGTTGAAACCAAGGATGTTGGTCCGAGGTATGATTGAGAACCAGCTCCGTAATCACCCGCAAGCCTCGGCGGTGGGCCTCTTGCAGAAATTCGCAAAAATCGTCCAACGTCCCATAACTTGGGTGGATCGAGAGATAGTCTGCAATGTCATAGCCGTCGTCTAGCAAAGGAGAGGGGTAAAATGGCAGGAGCCAAAGAGCAGTGACTCCTAAATCTTCAAAGTAGCTGAGCTTTTCCCGCAAGCCGCGAAAATCGCCGATACCGTCTCCATTGCTGTCGTAGAACGAACGGACGTGCAACTCGTAGATAACAGCGTTCTGAAACCAAATCGGATCTTTCTCAGAGGACATGAGAACCAGGTAAGTTCGTTAGGGTGTAACTGACATTGCACTCTTTTAAGAACGCTAAAAGCAAAAAAACCGATCCCACCAACAGGGCCCCCTTTTGTATAATATTTTTTATGTGAAAAGGGCCTCAACTTTTATACTGTCATTCGCAAACTTTTTTGCGTACCCTGTAACCGATATTCACCTCCCCCCCCTGCATGTCAACCTGTTGCTTCAATAGGGGATCGTGTCGAGCAAAAAATGAAGTCATCTCGCTTTTTGCGAATGCGGATGTCATCGTCAATGGAAAGCGCCCTTGGGATCCGCAAGTGCATGACGACCGATTTTATGCGCGTCTGCTGGCCGATGGAACATTGGGATTTGGTGAATCTTACACGGAGGGCTGGTGGGATTGCGAAGCTCTCGATGAGCTCTGTTTTCGGGTTCTTCGTGCACGACTGAGTGAACGTGTTGGTTTTAACAAACACGTTCTGATTGCAACAGTAACGTCGATTTGCCTAAACCTTCAAAACAAACGCGGAGCACGCTTGGTTGGAAAGACTCACTACGATTTGGGGAACGACTTTTTTGAGGCAATGTTGGATCCCGCAATGCAATATTCCTGTGCCTATTTCTTAAAATCCAGTGGGCTATCGGATGCGCAAAAGGCAAAAATGGATTTAATTTGCCGCAAGTTGGGCCTCAAACCGGGGATGCGGTTACTCGACATTGGCTGTGGCTGGGGAGGCTTAGCGAGATACGCCGCGCAATATCATGGATGTGAAGTAGTGGGGATCACCATCTCGAGTCAGCAGCAGCAGTATGCTCAGAAGTGGTGTCAAGGTCTGCCGATAGAAATTCGTTTGCAAGATTATCGTGACATTTCGGAAAAATTTGACCGAGCTGTAAGCGTCGGAATGATGGAACACGTCGGTCACAAAAATTACCGATGCTACTTGGATGCCGTAAATCGGTGTTTGCACGAAAACGGCTTGTTTCTGTGTCACACCATCTGCAGTAATCGGTCAAGCATGAGCCCCAATCCGTGGCTGACACGCTATATCTTTCCCAATTCGATGCTCCCCAGTGTGTCGCAGATCACAAAAGCTGCCGAAGGGTTATTTGTCCTCGAAGACGCACATAACTTTGGAAGCAGCTACGATCAGACCCTTTTAGCTTGGGAGGGAAATTTTCGGAAATCCTGGGCTCGTTTTCAGGGTTCCTACGGAGAACGCTTTTATAGGATGTGGCGCTACTATTTACTGAGTTGTGCAGGGGCCTTTCGTGCACGGCATGTCCAACTTTTGCAATTTGTGTTTTCTAAACACGGTGTTGTCGGAGGTTATGCTTCGATACGCTAAAAGCTCTTGATAGATAAAAAAATAGCAATGTTTATTTTTTTCTCAAACAAAACCGGGTGCTTAGGCTCCATTTTGGTTTCGCTAATCGGTACCTTGATTCTTCTGGGAATCATGAAAGCATGCTCGTTTTAATTTTTCACTATATTTGCTAATAATAGCATAGTGCTTAAAATTTGAATACCGTACTTTTATTTTACAGGCCTGATTGAAGAATAGTTATTTATGGAGTATGTTACCATAATTTAATTTAAAATTTATGGGGCAAAGTACGCAAGCATTGGCTGGGACTCAATCATCTCGCAAATTCCACCCGGACGCAGGTTCATACAACGCCGATAATTCTTTAGGAGTTTTAACTTCTTCCGAGGAAAATTCAGAATTCTCAGACAATGCTATTGAGGAATCTCAGGAAATAGTAAATAGAGTACATCAGAGGGGACGGCGTTCCCCGGTGAGAGGGAATGGGTCGGTTCAAGTGGGAGGATGGTCAGATATTTCAATAGCCTCACCGGAACCCGAAAACAGAGCCGTTCCGACACAATTTCAAAATTTGGGACCTCAGGAAGAACGGCAGTGGGGTTCCTTTAAAGTGGTGCGAGTTGCCAATGAAGGCAATCA
>PSRL01000045.1 GCA_003176035.1 Verrucomicrobiota bacterium | reverse complement strand
CCGGCCTCGGCAGTGACAGCTTCACCTTCACCGTCAGGAACCGTAAAATTGGGGTCCAGCTCCTTCATGATCTCGTTGCGGGTGCGTTCCAAATCGATATCGAGACCTTTTAAGACCCGCGCCGCAACACCTTCCCCTTCACGCAGGAGGCCAAGCAAAATGTGCTCGGTGCCCACATAGGAATGTTGAAGACTTTTAGCTTCCTTACTTGCCAAAGCGAGCACCTTCTTCACCCGCGGGGTATAGGGGATGTTGCCGGACATCTTGGTTTCCGGTCCGGCACCCACCTGCTTTTCTACTTCTTGCCGAACGGTTTCGAGATCCAACCCCATTTTCTGGAGAACGTTGACCGCTACTCCTTGACCCAGCTTAATCAGACCGAGCAAGAGGTGCTCAGTTCCTACGTAATTGTGATTGAAGCGGTCTGCTTCCTTACGGGCGAGGGCCAATACTTGCTGTGCACGCGGTGTGAAATTATTCATCATGAGATTCTTCTTCGGGGGTAATGCTAATTTTACTAATATCTGGTGGAGGCATGGAATTCAACTTTGCCCGAATGATGGACGCGCGCAGTGTGTCCCTTGCCTCGGCGGCCATTTTTTGCGCTTGTACACCTTTTTGAAGGTGGGCGGGCTGAGTTTCAATAAAAAGCTGATCAATAGCGTGTCGACTGGTTTCAGGAAAGAGACCGAGATCAACTCCGAGTTTGATGATGGAAAGCAAGTTCAATGCTTCTTTTGATCCGATCGAATGGGCTTGAGCTAAAATTCCGTAAGCGCGCCCAATTTGATCGAGCAAGGTTACCGGACGCCTTTCTAACAGGATTTGTCGAGCATTTCGCTCATGTTCCAAGATGGTTTCGATTACTTTATTTAGCCGATCTATGATTTCCTCTTCGGACTCACCGAGAGTGGTCTGGTTAGAGACTTGAAAAAGATTGCCTATGGCCTCCGATCCTTCGCCGTGCAGACCCCGGACCGCTAATCCGATCTTGTTTACCGAATTGATAATCTTGTTGACGAGATCATTCATCACTAATCCCGGCAAATGAAGCATGGCGGATGCACGCATTCCTGTGCCAACGTTTGTTGGGCAGGCGGTAAGGTAGCCCAAATCATCATGAAAGGCAAAATCCAACTTGGATTCCAGTTCGCCATCCGCCCGATTAATTAAGGCATATACCGTTGAAAGCTGGAGGCCGCTACTCAGCGCCTGCATACGCAAATGATCCTCCTCGTTGACCATAAAACTCAAAGTTTGAGATACGTTCATCACAACGGCGCTGCCGACCCCTTTGGCGGCATGCTCCCTACTAATGAGATGGCGTTCCACCAAAACTTGTTTTTCGAGCGGTGAAAGCGCTTCCAGATTTTCCGAAAACGCATCCTTCATTTCAGGCAGTGACTCGATAGCCGTTTTAATGACCTTCGCTATTTCCAGACGCTCAATTTTTTTAGCCCATCCAGGAAAGGGCTTGTCCCGCAGATTCCGGGCAAGCCGCACTCGGCTGCTGATGACTACATTGCGGTGGGGCCCTTCTTCTTTGAGCCACTCTCCCGTATCAGCAATGAGACGCGAGAATTTCATAAAGAGGCGGCTTCCGACTCCAATTGGTGAATTTCATCCCGAATAGTCGCTGCCTTTTCATATTCTTCAGCCGCGACGGCTTCCTGTAGAGTCTCATTTAAAGTCTTTAGGCGTTCATGATACAAACGCAACTTCCGGTGGCGGACAGGCACCTTTCCCTCGTGCCGCATCCCCTTATGCATGTTTTTTAACATACTTTGAACCATCTCTGAAAATGTATCATAGCAGTGACTGCAACCCAAACGGCCAGCCTTTTTAAATTCGGTCTGCGTAAATTCACAAACAGGACATTTCAATGGCGCGGTTTGCAGATCCAGCTGTGGGGTAGTTCCGAGCCCTACGAGAAGATCAGCTAACTCAAAGCCGGTAGGGTCGCTGACGCCTTTAGATTTAGAACACCCTTCGCAGAGATTTATTTTCTGCATCTTACCCTCGATGATTTGAGTCAGAAACACCGTCGCTTCTTTAGCATGGCAGACATCGCATTGCATATACACTAATAAATCGTCGTCCCTGTGCTTTGTGTCAACTGGTGGAATGCATGAATTAACCGTCGGGTAATGGGCCCTGGAACACCATCCTTAATTGGCCGACCGTCCAAATCCACGACCGGAATTACTTCGGCGGCAGTGCCGGTGAGGAAACATTCATCTGCCACGAAGACTTCGTGGCGAGTGATCTCTCTTTCTTTTATTGGGATATGCAAATTTTGTGCCAGCTCAAAAATAGCAGCTCGGGTGATTCCTCCCAGGGCGCCAGCGGCCGATGGAGGCGTGGCAACCTGACCATTTTTAACAATAAAAACATTGTCGCCGGTACATTCTGCGACATAACCCTGCTCATTGAGCATAAGTCCCTCCCCTGCACCAGCTTGCACGGCTTCTAGTTTTGCCATGATATTGTTGAGATAATTCAAGGACTTGACCATGGGACTCAGAGCTGCTGAGGAAACTTGCCGTGTGGCACATGTGACAATTTTGAGGCCCTTTTCGTACATTTCGGTCGGGTATAATTGAATGCCGTCCACAATGATCACTACCGTCGGGTGAGAACAGTGAACAGGATTGAGACCCAAATTCCCGACTCCTCGGGTGACCACCAGCCTGACGTAGCCGTTCTGCAATGCGTTGCATCGGATCGTTTCTAGTACGGCCTCAGTCATCGCCTCTCTGGAAAGTGGGATCTGCAAGCAGATGGAGCGGGCGGATTCAAATAAGCGCTCAATGTGTTCCTTCAAACGGAACACCTTGCCATGATAGAAGCGAATCCCTTCAAAAATGCCATCCCCATAAAGGAGCCCATGATCAAAAACAGAAATTTTTGCATCCTCTTTCTCACAAAAGGTGCCGTCTATATAAACTTTCATTAGTGTGGAGTTGTAACAAAGGCGATTGGGGCGAGTGTATCAAAGTATGCACCTGGTAATTATTGGAGATCGAGAAGAATTTATGACTTTCGAGCTAGCGGGGGTATGACAGGGCCTTGCGAATCCTCGTCTCCCGTCAAGTCTCATTGGAAAGCGTCCCAGGTGGGGGACCTTTTTTTCCCCAAATAGCAAGCTTTTGCCTTTGTTCGGGTGTCAGAATCGTCAGAAGCTGAGCGGAGGAGCTTTCTCGAAGAGCATGCAAGGCGGCGGCCCGTTTGAAAGGATCGCTTCTTTTCTCAATGGTCTGACGATTGATCCGTTCGAGGCTTGCAAGGGTCTTATTTTCAATTTTGACGACTTTGGTCTTTTGGGCTGCATTCAGTCCCAGGCTCTGTTGTACGGGGTCCCTAAACAAGAGGAAGCCGCCTAATACCCGCGCCTCGACCTCTTTCAAGCGCTTTTTTTGGGCTTTGTTTAGAGCGGAGAAGACGCGTCGATTATATTTGTACTGGAGACGGAGGAGAGACTTTTCAGCATGCTGCAGTGAACTTGCTTTCTTAAAATTAGCTGCGAGATAGGTCTGTTGCGCCTCCGATCGGTATTCATTGCGAATAGAATCCAGCACCACCTCTTGCAAGGGAGTCAATTTGAGATCTTCTCGGATTGTTTCAATGCCCGCCAAGAGCGGGAGGGCACCTGGTAAAGCGCCACTCGCTGTCGCATGCGTGGCGACAGAACTCAGGCAGAAAAATATGCTCATACAGGAGACGAGCGAAATGAGGGACGGTCGGATTGCGATCATACTTGAGGTGGTGTGGAAGGAGAAACAAAGGCGCCGACGCATGAGAGTCGATGGAGAATGAAGCAATCGTCGTCCTAGATCATTGTAGCGATAATTCCTTCCAGTTTCACAGCATCGGCGGCAAAGCGTCGAATGCCCTCGGCCAGTTTGTCGGTAGCCATGGCTTCTTCGTTAACTAACCATCTGAAATTTTTTTCCGAAACATCAATTTCTTCTACGGAAGAAGCTTTGACGGATTCAATTTCCAATTTTCGGGTAACCGAGCCGGTGGATTGTTGCAATTTTTCCAGGAGTTCCGGACTGATGGTCAGCAGATCGCAACCTGCAAGTTCAAGAATTTGATCTACATTTCGAAAACTGGCGCCCATGATTTGGGTCGGGTATCCGAAATGTTTTAGGTAAGTATAAATCCGCTTTACCGATTGCACTCCGGGGTCTTCGGGACCCTGGAAATCCTTGCCGGTTGTCTGTTTATAATAGTCGTAAATTCTTCCGACAAAGGGGGAAATCAAGCGAACCCCCACTTTTGCACAGGCAACCGCCTGAGCCAGCGAAAATAACAGCGTCAGATTGCAGTTGATGTTTTCCTTTTGAAGTACTTCAGCGGCACAAACCCCCTCCCAGGTGGATGCCAGTTTGATTAAAATTCGATTCCGATCTACCCCAGCCTTTTCATAAAGGCTAATCAGATGGCGCGCTTTTTCAAGACTCCCTTCAACGTCAAAGGAAAGCCTGGCGTCTACTTCGGTTGAGACTCGGCCAGGGACGATTTGGAGAATTTGAAGCCCAACAGCAACCAAAAGTTCATCCACAATCTTCTTATAAAGCTGAGCCCCCTTGAGCGTCGAGTTACGATTGTCCGTGACCACCTGTTCCAATAGGTACTGATATTGAGGCTGTTGTACCATCTTTAAAATCAGGGTGGGATTGGTTGTGGCATCCTGAGGAGTATATTTCCTCATCGTCTCAAAATCCCCGGTATCTGCGACCACCGTGGTATATTGCTTGAGTTGGGCCAACAGGGTCTTCGAATGAGTTTCTGCGTGCATTTTAATGATAATTTAAATTGGCGTTCCTGCCCGACAAAAGCAACCTAATTTGCTGGTTAGGGACTCTCTGACACGAGAGACAAGGAGAAAATCGACTTTGTAAATTTCAATCATTTCCCTCCTTTTGACGTTCTTCTTCAATGCCTCGAAGGACATCACTCATGTCTTCCACTTCGTCCCAGACCTCTTTACTCACATAGATGGGCGCTGGCTGCTGAGCGGCCATGGCAAGGCAGTCACTGGGGCGGGCATCGAGTTCGACGATTTTTCGCTGCTGAATTTCATTTTCCGCTGCGATAATGAGTCGTCCATAATAAGTGCTGCCTTTCAGCTGATTGATCACCACCCGCTCGACACGGGCGCCAAAGGCGGCGAGCATCAGGGCGAAAAGATCATGCGTTAAGGGCCTGTCCTTAACGGTGCCATTCAAGAACATGCCAATGGCCGCGCCGATGCCGGCGTCCACATAAATAACAAAAGTCTTTTTTTCGTTCCCAAGAAACACCGCACAGCTGCCTTCCGCAGGGAGGATTCCCCTGATTGCCACTTGTTCCACAGGTTTATTCACAGCAGCAATATAGTACATTTCGCACCTGTCAGCGAGCGAGAAGAAAATCGTCCGCAATCGGCTGGAACATCTATCCTAGTTATTCTAACGCCATCCCTTTCGAGCAAAACCTCGTACCTGATTTCGCAGGAATGCAAGTTTGCAATGAGAAGCACACGGTGTCCTATTATGCTGAGCTTCTTACCGAAAAATTAGGTGGAATGGAAATTTCACGCAAAAATACAAATTCTTTATTGACAAAATGGTCGTTTACCCACTAACTCCTTCGGCCATACACGTTTTACTTCAATGAGTAATAAACAGGACTTGGTCGCTACCGTTCAAAAGGAACTTGGGTGCAGCAAAGCGGATGCTGAACGCGCTGTAAACGCCACCTTTAAGGCCACAAAGATCCATCTGAAAAAGACAAAAGTAGTTCAGGTAATCGGCATGGGGACCTTCAAGGTAGTAACCCGGAAAGCCCGAATGGGGGTAAACCCCAAGACCGGACAAAAAATTAAAATCAAGGCCTCAAAGAGCGTGAAGTTTGTAGTGGGCAAAGCCCTCAAGAGCTCACTTTAAGATTTTAGCGACATTTCTCGGATTTCCCCCCCCGCGCCGAGAAAACCCGTTTCGCCAAAAGGCAAAACGGGTTTTCTCATTTTTTTCCAAAATCATAATTCTATTCGAGGTTGTGGAATAAATGCGCTCGGAGTATAGAGAACATCTTTCCCAAAACCGGGAGCTTCGTCAGTTTTCTTTAAAGTGGAAGGTTGCAAACGGAACCTTTCTTGGTCTATGGATTCCCAAGAAAATCGGACCAAGTGTATGAAACCACCCATTCGCATTGCCGTGACCGGCGCAGCCGGTCAAATCGCGTACTCGTTGCTTCCAAGAATTGCCGCCGGGGACTTATTTGGTCCCGATCAACCGGTCGACCTTCAGCTCATTGAAATCACGCCAGCCTTGAAATCGCTGGAGGGAGTCCTGATGGAGCTGCAGGACTGCGCCTTTCCATTGTTGAATTCCGTGACGCTCACGGATAATGTGGACGAGGGATTTCGAGGTGTGAACTGGGCGTTGCTGGTGGGAAGTGTTCCAAGGAAGGCGGGAATGGAACGCAAAGAATTATTGGGAATCAACGGAAAAATTTTTGTTGGACAAGGGCGTGCGCTTCAAAAAAATGCCGCCTCGGATATACGGGTCCTTGTTATAGGAAATCCCTGCAATACCAATTGCCTCATAGCCATGAACAACGCACCGGACCTTCCAAGGGATCGCTGGTTTGCAATGACCCGTTTGGACGAAAATCGTGCTAAAGCGCAACTGGCAACGAAATCCGGAAGGCATTGGAGGGACGTGACAAATGTGGCCATCTGGGGCAACCACTCTTCGACCTTATATCCGGATTTTCAACACGCTAAAATCGAGGGACGCCCGGTTCGCGAAGTCATCTCAGATTTCAACTGGTTAGAAGGCGGCTTTGTCACAAGCGTCCAACAGCGAGGAGCGGCGATCATTCAGGCGCGCGGTTTGTCTTCAGCAAAATCGGCCGCTCATGCGGCTCTGGAGACTATTCGTTCCATTGTCGAACCCACACCAGTCGGCGATTGGCATAGCGTCTGCCTTTGTTCCGATGGGAGCTATGGGGTGGAAAAGGGTTTGATCTCATCATTTCCGGCCCGTTCCAATGGTAGCACAGTGGAAATTGTACAGGGGCTCGAGATAGATGATTTCAGTCGCTCAAAAATCAACCTGAGCGTCAATGAACTTAAAGAGGAACGAGCTGTGATTTCAGAATTACTGAAGCAAGAGAACCACTGAGATTGGGAGAGATTCTATAAATTTGAGAGAAATTTCCATCCCGGGTAAAATGCAGATGGGGACCATCCGGCGGTTACCGCGTGGACCTGGCAACAACATGGCAATTTTTTGCAACATGTAATTAGTACACCCTGAAAAAGGGCTGAAAAGCATCCGGCGCCTGCGTTGCTCAGTCGTCGAGTAGCGCAAGGC
>PSRL01000145.1 GCA_003176035.1 Verrucomicrobiota bacterium | reverse complement strand
CCCCAAAGACTGTAAATTAGCGGCACGAAGCGGGTCGATCGCTACTAACGGTCGTTGCAGAATGCTCGCCAACTGCGTGCGGAAAGCAAAACTGAGAACGACCATGGCAATCAGTACCGCTACCATCTTAATAAGCATTCGCCTTAAATCTTCGAGATGATCCAGAAATGGCTTAGGCTGATCTTGACTCTCGCGAAATTCTAACAATTTACGCCAAAGCTTCATTGGGAAATTAGTATTGTACGCTTGTCATCAGAGGTTCCCGGCGGCAACTAATCGCGCAAAAATTGCCAATGTATTAGCATCTACAATCTCCCCGGAAGACACCATGCGACGCAATTCCGAAATGGAAAATTCGCGGCATTCCAAAATTGTCTCGGTGGCCTCCGGAGTGGCACCATTGGGCCGCCATCGCACTTCTTCCGCCAAAAAAAGGTGACATTGTTCAGAGGTAAATCCTGGAGAACTAAAGAAAGAACCTAAGGAAATGAAGGGACGAGACGTCTCCACGCCCACTTCTTCGGCTAATTCCCGGATGGCGGTTTGCAAAAGGCCCTCCCGGTCTTGCAAATGATCTACCTGGCCTGCTGGGAACTCCCATATTGCCCTGCGAATGGGTACGCGTTCTTGACGAATCATCAAAAAATCGCCCTCCGGCGTGCGAGGAGCGATGGCTACCGCTTGAGGCCTTCGTGCGACATACCATTGAACCCCATTTGGGCACGAAGGGGTTGAGATCAACTCTTCATAAAGAGACAAAAAAGGTCGCTCAAAATGGCTCTTTTCCGATATCAGCTGCCACGGCATATCAAGCAATCGTTAATGAAGGTGAGCCTGCGCATCTTTTTCCAAAATTTCTTCCCAATACTTCAACCGTTGCTCGAGGTTAGAGGGGGCCGGGGCGCCCGGCGCACGTCTGCTCTCCATCGCCTTGCGGAGATCGAAAACCGAACTCACATCCGCTTCAAATATCGGAGAGATTGAACGCAACTGTTCCAGGGACATTTGATTTAAAAGGATCCTTAAGCGCTCGGCTTCCGCCACTATCCGTCCTACGACTTCATGGGCCTGGCGAAATGGCATTCCCTTGAGCACCAAATAATCCGCCAAATCGGTGGCTAAAAGCAATGGATCGGAAACTGCTTCCGCAGCTCGATCTTCCCGAACGCTCGCTGCCTCGAGCATCTCAGTAAAAACAGAAACCGCAAGTTCCGCGGTATCTAACGAGTCAAATACTGCTTCCTTATCCTCCTGTAAATCACGGTTATATGTCATGGGAAGCCCTTTCAAAGTCGTCAGAAGTGAAAACAGATTTCCGTAAAGCCGACCCGTTTTGCCGCGTGTGAGTTCAGCAATGTCCGGATTTTTTTTTTGCGGCATGAGACTGGAACCTGTCGTATGCCGGTCGCTTAATTCCAAGAATCCGAATTCCTCGGAAACCCACAAGATGATGTCTTCGCTGAGCCGAGAAAGGTGCATGCCAAGGATGGCCAAGGCGGCAAGGAGCTCGCAGGCAAAGTCGCGATCGCTGACGGCATCCATGCTATTTTGGGTTACACGGGAAAAGCCCAGCTGACGCGCCATTTGCTCGCGATCAAGAACAATAGTCGAGCCGGCGATAGCCCCGGACCCCAGTGGCAATTCATCCATTCTCGCCGCGCAGTCTTTCAAACGTCCGATATCCCGCGCAAACATTTCCACATAAGCCAGCAAATGATGAGCCAGAAGAATAGGCTGAGCCCGCTGAAGGTGGGTATACCCAGGAATGCAAACTTCGGGATAACGAAAAGCGAGGCCTACTAAGCTACGCTGCAAGCCGGCAACCAAACGAGAGAATTTCACAATGGCCTCACGTAGGTAGAGGCGTAAATCCAGAGCCACTTGATCATTACGGCTCCTAGCAGTGTGAAGTTTTGCGCCTGTGGGACCAATACGGCGTGTCAGTTCGGCTTCGATATTCATGTGAACGTCCTCAAGGTGCTTCTGGAATGAAAACGTCCCGCGGTCTATTTCTTCCCGAATTTCGAACAGACCTTTTTTAATGAGACTCAATTCCTCGCTCGTCAATATCCCCGCCACAGTCAAAGCTTCGGCGTGGGCCAAACTCCCTTCAATATCCTGTTTATAGAGCCGCCAATCGTATGAAACGGATTCTGTATATTCTTGAAGAAGCTGAGATGGTTGCTGCAAAAATCTACCCTTCCACATGATGACAGCGGCCAGTGTGCATCCAACAGCTACGGAAGAGCGAGAACAAATTATCCCCTCACGCGACAACCATTTTTAAAGCGTATCTCGTTTCTTAATAAGTATTAAATGGAGATCGGACCGGCTCGACTGGAGATTTGCCTGATCTAGTATCCAAATAGTCTTCTCTCTTTAATAAGAGCGACGACCTTGGGGGGCACTTTCGATTCCCATATGCCGTCATGATCCCGAATTCCTCGGAGGACATCCGGCGGACGGATGTTCAGGTATTCCGGCCGAAAGTTTTCTATCGGCACAATAAATTTACTTTCGATGAGGTGACGATAAAGATGCCTCAAGTTAGGCGCCACCTGGAAATTCAATGCCGTAACCAGCCTGCCGTCTTTCTCTGATTTGGGATACACAAAGAGGCGCACACCATTTTTGAAAAGACGCCCCAACCCCTCTAAAATGCCGCCTTCCAAATTTTCATAGTATTTTTCCTGAAAGATATCTTCCAAGCTCGGAATTCCAACTGGCAAGGCAACCGGGCGATCCGTATAGCGCGTCAGATAGTTGACGAGTCGATAATATTCCCCATAGTTAGAGATCAGGACAGTCCTTCCCAAACTCCCGAGAACATCCACACGATCCAAAAAGTCATGCAAATCCAACTCACCGCTTTGGAGAAGATTTTGCATTGTAATCTCCATAAGGACATATGGCTCCGCGCCTTCAAGACGCGCGTCCTTTAGAAACATCGCATGCCCACAGTTTAAAATATCGTTGGCAATTAATGTTAAAGGCCGAAAACTTCCGCGTTCCACTAAAAGTGCATTCTTATAAAGAATTTCAGAGGGTTGAATCGTTTTCCCATCAGCTCGAAACATGGCGGCTTTCGTCAAACCTTGCGAGACCAATTGAAGACTCATGATACGGTTGTCGACCTGACTGAATTCCGAGCCGGAAAATTGAATCATATCCACTTCCAAACGCGCCGACGAAAGATCATCCATCAGAGAAGCAACAAGTGCTTCCGGACGGTGGCGAAGGAAAAATGCTCCATAGATCAAATTGACTCCAATGATCCCCAAAGCATCCTGCTGTAGAATATTCTTCGTGTCGAGCATGCGCACATGCACGATAATTTCGCTAGTTTGAGAGCGAGGAGAACTTTGAAAACGAATCCCCATCCAACCGTGCGATTCCTCATGACGCCGAAAACTGCGCGCAGCCACTGTGTTGGCAAAAACGAAAAACATCCGTTTATCGCCCATTTTTTCATCCAACCGTTCCAGAAGCAAACCGTATTCATGTTCCAGCATCGTGTTCAATCGCTGTCGGCTCACATAGCGCGCAGAGGCTCCGTAGATCGAATCACTAAATGTCATGTCATAGGCAGACATCGTCTTAGCGATCGTACCTGACGCACGCCCCACATGGAAAAAACGCCTGGCGACCTCCTGCCCCGCCCCAATCTCCGCAAAGGTCCCGTAAAGTCGCTCATCCCTGTTAATTTGAAAGGCCTTTTTATTAACTTGTAGGTCAAATTCTCCGTTCATTGGCTACAACGCTATCAGAAGCAATTGCGAAAGAGAAACAGTCCTGTTTCAACCATACAAAACACGCAAATTGATTTACCAATGTGCTTATGGACATATAGTTATTCAGAAAATAAAAGAACAATCGCAATGTCAGTTTTCTGTTCTATCTTTATATTTTTGTATGCGATCCTCGTTCTCACTGGAATAGCCAGTTGTAAGAAGCCTCCTTTGAATCGCGCGGAAGTCCCTGTGGGAGCCCTTTTGCCTTTGACTGGACGAGATTCACTCTATGGCCGAGAGGCTCTACGCGGATTGGAAATAGCTCTCAAGCAGATAAATTTGGATCGCGCCGTTTACAATCTCAAACCGATTCGGCTCGTTATCCGAGATACTCAGTCCAAAGAAGGCGAGACTTCGGTAGTCGTGCGCGATTTAATCTATCGACAAGGTGTTCGGGCACTCATTGGGGAACCGGATTCCGGCCGCTCTATGGAGGCGGCCCCGATTGCGGAACGAAGCGGGATTCCATTTATCAGCCCTGCCGCAACCAATGACCGTTTGACGAAGCTTGGAAAATACATTTTTCGCACATGCTTCGAAAATTCGCAGCAGGCAAGAGCCATGGCTAAATTCGCTCAAGATGCTGGTTTTATGAGAGTTGCTATTTTGATTGATCCTTCTCACGAATACAGTTCCAACCTTGGTCAAGCCTTTGAAACCGAATTCCAACGCCGCAGCGGCGCCGTGGTCACCCGCCAAAATATTAGTGATTGCAGGGACTTTTCTCCCCAATTGCGATCCATTCAGGAAGCAAAGCCGGACCTTTTAGTACTGCCACTTCTCCATGTGGAAGGAGCCATAGCAGCCCGCAATATCAGAGCATTAGGATTAAAAATTCCGATCTTAGGCGGCGATGGCTGGGACACTCCGGATTTGGTAGCATGGACGGATGTCATTGAAGGCTGCTATTTTATTACCCACTTTCCTCCGGAAACAGAGGATTTCCACTCACGGCGTTTTGCCCAAAATTACCAAACGCTTTTTGGCACCTCCGGAACCGCCCTTTCCGCTCTTGCACATGACGCTCTCTTGGTCTTGGGAGAAGCTTTGCGGAATACCGAAAAACCAGCGAAAATTCGTGAAAATCTCCTCGGTATTCGGGATTTTCCCGTGGCCACTGGGATGTTTTCCTTTTCAAGGGACCGCAATCCTCGTAAACATGTCTTCGTAACCCGAGTGGAAAAAGGGAAATTTGTCCCCTGTGCTATCATAACAAATTAGCACGGAATAACTTATGCTTTTATTCCTAACTAATAGCCGCGTCTTCCGTAGTTATCGATATTGTCAAAAAAATGTATTATTACTTTTCCTTTCGCGTGTTTTCACCCCTCCCTATTAGACTCTGGTACCTTTCATTATTGATCCTACTCCTGATTTGTTTTCAATCGTGTCAAAAGCATGACAGTTCGAAAAACACTGAGTCCGCGGAGCACATTCGAATAGGGGTGTTTCAATCGTTAAGCGGTGCGGAAGCCAGCTTTGGTCAGGATGCCATGAAGGGGATCCGGATGGCGGCGGAACAGATCAATCAAAGTGGTGGAGTTTTGGGTCACCCCATTGAACTGGTGATACGAGACAACCAATCCAAAGCGGGCGAAACTTCGTCTTTGGTGAAAGAACTCATCAGTCGGGACCATGTGGTTGCATTGATTGGGGAAGTGGCATCAGGCCGCACCCTGGAAGCGGCTCCCATTGCACAGCGATACGGGATTCCGCTGGTTGCTAATTCGGCTTCAAATGACAAAGTGACGAAAACCGGCAACTTTATTTTTCGGGTCAGTTATCGCGACAGCCAGCAAGGGGCGGCACTCGCACAATATGCTCATTCCATAGGCAAAAAACAAGCAGCGCTCCTGGTGGACATCAGCAAAGATAACAGTACGACCATCGCTAAAAGCTTTAAGCAACGCTTCATAGACTTAGGCGGGGAAATTGTAGCTGAGCAAAGTTATAACGCTGGTGACAAAGATTTTTTGGCGCAGTTGACCAGTATCCAGAATTCGGGCGCTGACTGCCTGCTCCTTCCCGGTTCGTATACCGACAGTGCTCCGATTATGAAACAAGCACAGTCCCTGGGGTTAAAAACTTTGATCTTGGGGGGGGATTCGTGGGATTCCGCTGATCTGGTCCGCGTGGCAGGCGATGCCGCGGAAGGAGCGATCTTCACGAACACATTTTCTTCGGAAGATCCGCAGCCGGCTGTCCAAGCTTTTGTAGCAAAATATGAAAAAAAATATGGCACAAAACCTATGGCGCTTGCCGCTACTGGCTACGACGCACTAATGTTAATAGCTGATGCCATACAACGGGCAGGAAACACCACCTCTCGAACCATTCGAGACGCACTTGCCGAAACCGATAATTACCAAGGAGTCAGCGGCACTATCAAATTTGATGAAAATCGAGACCCTTCAAAGGCTATGGTGCTCCTTCGCATTCAGCAGGGACAATTTCGCTTTCTCAACAAAGAAACGCCCACCGAATTTAAGAAATAAAATTTTCAATCGCATAAAAGAATCCCAGCGAAACCACTAGATGAAATACTATTCCATGCATCCACCTATTATTCGCATCAAAACTTTCACGGTTTTATCCGGATTGCTGATGACTGTTTTACTCGCAATTGCTTTGTCTGCCTGCAAACAAGAGTCGAATAATGGAAAAAAAATCGCGGACATTCCCATTGGATTGTATGCATCCCTTACCGGCGCAGAAGCAAGTTACGGTGTGGATAGCTTACATGCGATCCAACTGGCGGTTGATGAAATCAATTCGCATGGAGGGCTGCTCGGTGGTCATCAGATCCAACTGATTGTAAGGGACAATCAATCCAAAGCAGGCGAAAGCTCACTCATTGCCAGAGAGTTGATTCATAGGAACCATGTGATCGCTTTGCTAGGAGAGGTTGCGGGGGGAAGATCTCTGGAGGCAGCCCCCATTGCTCAAAAAGCTGAAGTCCCGATGATTTCATCTTCCACCGTGGCTCGAGTCACACAGATTGGAAATTATATTTTCCGCACCGCCTTCATTGACGAATTCCAAGGAAAAGTCATGGCGAAATTTATGCGTTCTCTTGGAATCCGGCGAGTTGCAATTCTCTCGGATACTTCCACAGATTACAGTATCGGTCTCGCCAAAAGTTTTGCGCATGAGTTTGTGACGGGGGGCGGTCAAATCATAGCCCAACAAAGCTTTAGTGAAGGCGACAAGGATTTTAATGCGCAGCTTACAGCCTTGAAAGCGGCAAACCCGGAAGCAATCTTTCTCCCCACTTATTATACCTATGCCGGCGCAATCATCAGCCAGGCCCGTCAAATCGGATTAAATGCTCCCTTTACCGGTGCGGACGGCTTTGACTCGAGGGGCCTCTTAAAAATAGGAGGTAAGGCCGTGGAGGGGGTCTATTTTGTCAGTCACTTTACTTCGGATAATCAAAATCCGACCGTCCAAAACTTCGTCAAAGCCTATTCTCAAAAATATGGCGACCTTCCCTCCTCTTTGGCGGCTCTTGCTTATGATTCCATGAAATTATTGGCGGATGCCATTGAGCGCGCCAAAAGCGTAGAAACCACGAAGATTCAAGCCGCTTTGGAAAATACAAAAAACTTTCCAGGCGTCACCGGCACCATTACATTTGATGAAAATCGCAATCCTCAAAAGTCTGCGGTTATTATCCGGGTTCAAAACGGAAAATTTACTTACCTCGAAACTGTCTCGCTTTAATGGAACTTGCACAGCAACTGATCAACGGACTCTCCTTAGGGTCAATTTACGCACTCATCGCTCTCGGATACACAATGGTTTACGGAGTGTTGCGCTTTATCAATTTCGCCCATGGGGATGTTCTCATGATCGGTGCTTTCGCAGGATATTACCTGGCACCTAAAATGCATGAAATTTTCGGCCGTTGGGGAACGCTTCCCGTTGGCGTAGCAGTGTTAGTCGCTGCGATGGCGGTCTGTGCTTTGCTCGGTGTCTTAATCGAATTTTTCGCCTATCGCCCCTTGAGAAAACACGCTCGTCTCACAGTGCTCATTACTTCCATTGGCGTCTCCTTGTTGTTAGAATATGGGGGGCAGATCCTTTTTGGAGTCAATGTAAAGCCATTTCCGGACCTTCTTCCCCCCGTTCGACTTTCATTGGGATTCGGATTGAGCGTTTCCTCTAATCACCTTGTAGCCCTTGGGGTGTCCGGAGTTCTGCTTCTGGGGCTCCGCTTTTTGGTGCTATACACACGCTTCGGCATGGCTATGCGAGCACTTTCTCAAAATCGGGATGCGGCTGCATTAATGGGTGTAAATACAAATGCTGTCATTTCCTTAACATTCGCCACGGGTTCCGCTCTCGCCGGGGCGGGCGGTATTCTCTACGCACTCAACGTTCACTCCATCGACCCCTTGATGGGAATTCTTCCAGGAATTAAGGCATTTGTGGCTGCCGTTTTAGGTGGAATCGGAAGCCTGCCCGGAGCGGCTTTGGGAGGGCTCTTATTGGGCATGGTAGAAAGCTTAATCGGTGGTTCCTCCATTTCCTCCTATCGTGATGCTGTGGCCTTCGGAATTCTGATCCTCATTTTGCTCCTACGCCCCGCCGGCCTTTTGGGGAAATCCATGCCTGAAAAGGTCTAGAAAAAATTCTCTCACGCCTCCCAGTCAATGGATATCGACGCGCACACTCCAATAGCAATTGTATCTTACGTCTTAAAACAACTTGAGCGGTTGCACACTACTTCTCTCTCAAAATTATTTAGTTATTTCGCTGACGATTATTCGCAATGCGCTGATGGTCATGAACTGAATTATCAGGAATTTGTACAACACATCCACGCCTTACAAAAGACAACCACATGTCTTGTTGTAAACATTGTTGCCATTTCAGGAGAAAATAATGATGTTTTAACGCATCATAGGGTTACGGCGACTCAGTTAAATGGGACTCAAAGTGAAATTGAATTTTTTGCTCATTTTACCGTGATGAATGGAAAAATTATTCGCTGTGAAGAGCTTTCTCGACTTCTTAGCGGAGATCCCAGGGACAAAGATTTAGGATCACGGAAGTAAGAAAACCAGCGCCTACACCTCTCTCAGATCTATAAAGCACCTGCTCGAGAAATAATACTGGAGCAGTATCAGGAGCAAGGATGGCCAGGTATCCTTTCTGCGAGACCTATAGAGAAACCCCTATAAAATGATACTTACAGTTTGCTTTGAGCGAAGTCTTCTTTGGTTCTGGCTTTAACAGCCTCAACCATACCGCATTATGCCTTAGACTTCGCTCTTTTTTTGCTATTGTTGCCAAGTCTAGTGGCGTTTGCTGATTGGAATCTTGCGCATTTATACCCATATTTTTTACAAGGTATTCGGCGATCTGCGTTCCTCTATCTGGAGAGGTGGCAGGATAGGCGGCAACATAATGCAGTAGATTCCGTCCCCTTGAATCTTTGGCATGTACATTGGCTCCTGCCTGAATAAGACGATCGAATACTGGTTTGTTGTCAGTCTGAGCAGCAACATGCAATGGGGTCTGCCCCCCGCAATCTGGGGCATGTATATCAGCTCCTGCCCGAATAAGAGTAGAAACGGTGGCTTCATTTCCATAACCAGCTGCACTAGTCTGCCCCCCGCAATCTGGGGCAGTATATCAGCTCCTGCCCGAATAAGAGTAGAAACGGTGGCTTCATTTCCATAACTAGTACCCCCTGAAAAAGGGTTGAAAAGCATCCGGCGCCTATGTTGCTCAGTTGGTCGAGTAGCGCAG
>PSRL01000014.1 GCA_003176035.1 Verrucomicrobiota bacterium | reverse complement strand
CCTATCAACGGGACAGTTAATAATCCCAGGCCTGCGGATACTTCCGCCGTCGCTGGCAATAGCCAGCTTGCCACCATGGTGCCTCCCTGTATTCCCAATGCTGCGGAATTGAACCCCAACCCGATTCCTAAACCTACTCGTTTTACAGGATCATCGGTTGTCGCCAACTCATAAGCATCAAGACCTATGGCAACCGCCATAAAGCCCATATTTGCGGCTTCAAAAATACCACTCAAGGTTTTGAGTGCTTGCACGGCTGTCTCAACCGCTCCAGTCGGAGCCATGAGCTGGCTCAATGTTTTTGCAAGTTGTACCCCATCGCCAGCAACGGCAATTCCCATTCCTGTCAGATTCCAATATATACTAAACTTCTCTTCTGCGGACATTCCAGAGAGATCCTGACGATTCAACTTCCTGAATAAGGCTAAGGCAAGAAATGCGCCATTCATACTACTGAGATGCCCCGGGGCATCCTCCTTGATTCTTAACGTCCCTTCCGGATCAATCCGAATGATTTCCATTAAGTTATTAAGGCTTTTATTCTTTTTCAGAAATTCTTCTCCTAGCTCCTGTGGAATGTTGACTTCAGTGACGGTCTGCGTTTTTAGGTTGATTACAGGCACAAAAAATCTTGCGTCCCTTTTTTCCAAGTTCGGGGCTACTACCAAGAGATCGGCGACGTTTTCATAGAATGTTCGATTCAGATTGGAAATCACATGCTCTCGCAGCTTGCTCATTTGCTCTCGCCAGTTTTCAATTTTCGTCTCTTCTTGAGCTATTGCCTGTTGCCTTTGGGCATAACCAAAAGGACCTGCAAGGAGTTGGGTCTCCGAAATTTCGATTCCGTTGCCTCGGGATGGCAGCAAATAGCTAGTAATTTCCAGTTGGCCGTTGGTGTTTTTTTTCACTTCCCATTTTGCTTGATTGATCCCATGCCTTGGCTTTTCAGCGGCTTGGTCTTGATAAAGGCGACTGCCGGGATGAATACCGGAAAGCCCTTCTAAGCTTTTGCCGGCTATATAAATCGGAAGCGGAGAACCTGTGATGCGACCGACCGCGGAATTCCGTAATTTATTATAAAGCATCACCCCAAATTCCGGTTTACTATTGCATACCAGTACGCCGAGATGTTCTACTCGGGAAACATTTACAAAAAATTCCGAGATCCCTCTGGCAATTTCCTCGTCTTCCACGCCATTTATTCCTCCCCCTTCTTTGTTGCCGTGCCCTAATAGGAGGATTTTGTCATATTCTTTTCGGGAAAATCCCGTGGAGAGGTGCCAATTTTCTGACCAGTCCGGATTTCCACGTATCAGACCATATTTCCATTGCTTAAACCTGCCATTGTCCTCTCGAGTAAATGCATAAAATTCCGTTTGTGGATGTTTGATTCGAAGGTTTTCGACTGCCTCGCGAAACGCTGTCATTTTATTTGATTTTAGTTCTGTTCTGGAGACAATTAATACTACTGCCCGACGGTCCGCACTCCCCACGCTGAGCGCTGGCGGCGTCGGCACCACATCCACATCATCAAATAAGTTTTTAAGTGGAACTTCCTTGATAAGGGGAACACCATCTTTTTCCTCAACCAGAAAGCGGAGAAGCGATGCGGATTTGTGTCGCCATAAGCCGCGGGAATCCAATACCCAAGTTCGGCCACGAATATCAATTTCCACAGGCCCTTCGTATCCCTTGAGAGATTTTACAGGCATTCCCTTTTTCTTTAAAAGAGTCAACAATTCGGAACAAAACCCTTTCATGCCAACCATGCCCGACCTGGAACCAATCCCTTCACCGGTTTGCGGGTCTAGTGACCATCCGAGCACTTTGATCCTCGCAATGGGGTATTCGCCTTTTTGTTCCGGCATCAATTGAGCAATCACCTCTGAAATTTTTACGGGCAACTGTCCGCTAATCATCGTTTCATCGTCGTGCAAAGTACCGACTAATACGATCCGTGTGTTTTCATCCCATTTGTCCGGGATCCTTGGTTTTCCGTGATCTCTGAAAATCAGCTGATTATTTTCATCGAGGACTAACCACCGTGAATTCCGATGGCGGTTATCCAGAAACCGTGCCGCTTCGGTACTCCGCGCATTATGATCGAGTTGCAGCACAATTTGCGTAGTGTATTTCGAAGGCTGAGAAAAAGAAAACTTGCGCGGCAGCACCTGTCCTCTCCAGGCGGATTTTACGTCTTCCGGCGTATCAAATTGAAGTGCCGCCGATTCGACAAAAAGGGGAAACAGTCGGCGGTCCTCCGGGGAGAAGATCTGTTCTTCCCATTTCTTCATAAGATACTCATTCCGAATTTTTCCAAATGAATCTATTGCCGCCTGGGAAAAGGATCTTGGGCCAGTGATATATTCTGTCACATTCATTCCCTCAACCAGCCCATCCAATCGATAATAGCCGTTATATTCTTCCTTGAGATCCGGATTATTGTCCATATTTCGCGGAACAGTTTGCTCCCAAAGGACATCTCCATTTTTTAATTCCTGATAACGGCTAATCACTAACTGTTGATAGTATTTGAAAGCCGGTGCGTTTTCTCTCCCATGAAGAACTCCGATATCATACCCAAAAAGACCACCGGGCCGTTCTTGCATCGACAAGCCGTTTGGAAAAAGTTTTGGTTGTTTAAAGGGCTGAAAAAAATATTTGACATCCGAGGCGGCAGAGGGGACCGGGCCTATGCGCTTCAAATACTGAAAGGGAGCAATTTCAATTTGGCGAAGATATTCGTCTATAAATTTGCGAGCCAGAGGGTGATCTTTTATTACTTCATCATTTTGCATCCGTTCGAAAAGCTCTCTGGAAAACAGCCCTGCCATACCGTTATTCGGCCTTTTCGCAATAAAGTTGTGAACGGCTTGCACCTTAGCGGCTTCTAACCACGCGCTCCATTTAGAAACATTCCCTTGAGGAGCGTCCGCTATGTGCTCCAATATTTGCCCTCCAAGATATTCTATGTTTATGCCAAAGATTCCCTCCTGTAACAAGGGGCTGACATCCACATCAATATACGTACCTCCATATTCAGAAAGTAGTTCCGAACGCGCCATATCAGCCGCAGAGGGTAAATTCCCTCGTAACCACATCTCCCTGAGATAATATTCAAAAAATGGGCTGTCTTTATGAATCACTCCGCTGAGATCCACCAATTTCACCCGTCCCGGATATTCCTGATTCATTTCTTTTTCAAAACGGACAAAAGAGTCTTTGGCTTTTTGGAGCTCTTCTTCCAATTGTTTTCTCTCTCCTCCCAATCGCGAAACCATCACATCGATGGCTCTCTGATTGAAATCCTCCGGAGTCTTGGCGGACTGCATGCTCTTGTAGGCTTCATTTTGTAAGTCAATAACAGCCATCCAATAGCGTCTGTCCCGGTCCGGACCCAGGGGAAGGTTATTTACATATGATTGCGCTGTACGATAGATCAAGGCTTTCAATCGAAATGCCAAATATCCCCGCGGATCATAGCTTAAGTGAAAAGTTAAAGACGGCCTCCTCTCCGAAGGAGTGCTTTCTAAAAAGATCCTAATGTTCGTCTTAACGATGTCAGGCAAAGATCCAACCCAAATCGCATGGATGTTCGGACGGATCTGCACCTTAAACCTATCTAACTCCTGTAGAATCAGACTCCGAACGCTGGTGTAATTAACCGGTGACACATGATCCTTAAATGACTCCAAATGACTCAACAATAAGATGGTAGCAAATATCTTATCTGATTGGTTTAATTGCGGATACACCCCCAAAATTTCCTCCATTGCGTTTAAGTTGGTTTGATTTGTAATCGCAATATTGTTAATATTTAGTTTTTTTACCAATTGTCGCCCGGTTAAAAATGGAGGTTCAACCAAGGCAGCTTCTCTGTGAACCCTCTTGCTAACTAATCGGCTTCGGTCTACTTGCGAAGATATTTGCATATCATTTACTGGATTTATAAAGGACTGTACTTTCTGTTCTCGCACCTGCACCGAGGTAGACGAATGGGAAGAGGCAAAACCAGAAGATAAGGTCGAGGAGGATATTAGCATATGTTAAATGATTAAATATGATTACCACTCTGTCCGCAACGGATACTTAGAACAAGTAGCACAATATATAATTTTAATGCCAATATTGTTATTATATATGTCGTCCTGTCGACTAATAATATTATGCATAATATCACACGATTTAATTGGTGATAATATAAATACCGCACAACATCGCGCACACACGCAATCATGCGGCCAGCGATTGTATGATTTGTCGGAGGCAGCAAAGGAGAGATTGGCAAGAGCATTTTAAAGCAATGCCTTGCCTCAGTCTGTCGCTGCCGTCTCAGCAACGCTGACTATTTCTTTTCAACTGCCCTCAGCAGTTTGAAAACCGTGTCGGTTAGCATGGGTACTGCTATCACACGCTAGAGTGATAAAATCCTGGGGGGTCAACTCAGTCATAATTTTCGTTCATACAAGAAGCTGCGATTAGATGTCAATTCAATGCGTGCGATGTTTTTTGTGACTGGCGATGCACATCTTGTTGCAACTTGTTCTTGTGCTTTATTTATTTGGCTACCGCTATATTTGTATTTCCCGATTGACTTTTTAAGGCTGTTTATCCTTCCTTGAGCAAGGGGCGGATGCTTATCGCAAGGTTACCGCTCTGATTTAGAGGTTTATAATTACATAATATAAAATGGAATACAGATATCTTGGTGCATCGGGTCTTAAGGTGCCAGCTCTGAGCTTTGGGACTGCAACTTTTGGCGGTAAAGGGGATTTTTTCCGGGAATGGGGGGACACGGATGTTGCCAGTGCTCGGCGACTAGTGGACATTTGCCTCGATGGAGGCATCACAATGTTTGACAGTGCCGATGTCTATTCAATAGGGACAGCAGAATCCATATTGGGCGAAGCGATTAAAGGGCGCCGCGACAAAGTACTTCTTTCGACAAAAGCCACTCTTCGTTTTGATGAAGAACCCAACAATGTCGGTTCATCGCGGTTTCACTTGATCCGTTCAGTTGAAGCTTCGTTGAAGCGATTAAATACCGACTACATCGATTTATTTCAACTGCATGCTTTTGATGCCAAAACTCCGATTGTGGAAACCTTATCCACACTCGATGCGATGGTCCAAGCAGGCAAGATCCGCTATATTGGCGTTTCAAATTTTTCCGGGTGGCATCTCATGAAATCACTCGCCATTGCAGATCAATACGCTTACACCCGATATGTTGCGCATCAGGCTTATTACTCATTGATTGGGCGCGACTACGAGTTTGAACTGATGCCATTGGCTCTTGATCAGGGAATTGGGGCTGTCGTGTGGAGCCCTTTGGGATGGGGACGCTTAACAGGCAGGGTCCGTCGTGGCCAGTCTTTGCCGGAACAAAGCCGTCTGCATCGAGGCAAGGTTGGTGGACCCGAAGTCAACGATGAGTATTTGTATCAGGTAGTGGATGTACTGGATGAAATCGCCAAAGAGACCGGCAAGACCATACCACAGATCGCATTAAATTGGTTGCTGCAACGTCCTACAGTTTCGAGTATTATTATTGGCGCCCGTGATGAAACGCAGTTAAAACAGAACCTGGGTGCGGTGGGATGGAATTTAACTCCAGAACAAGTTGCTAGGTTAGATGCAGCCAGTGCCCTAACGCCTGCTTATCCATACTGGCATCAAAGGCAACACCCGGAACGGAATCCTTTGCCAATCTAAAAGCCTCTCAAAGCTTTCGGTGGCCCTAAAATTTCTCGTAAAACAACACCTTTTCGGAGAAGGCGTGGATCATGAAGCTCCTTTTGAAGCTTCTGTAATCCACGAGGTAACTCAAGTATCGTCTTCTGCGTAGCCTTCGGTTTGCTTATTTTTGCAATTCGCTGAGAAGTCGCCCCCCTCGCCTGGACCGGGGCAGTCAGGATCTGTGTTATCGGAACTTGGATGGTGGGCGGCGGCGGTGGCGGCGCCGCGGATGAGGAGGACGGAAAATTTTCGGAAGTCGTGAGAGTTTGTCGAGGCTTGCTTTTGATTGGTTCAAATGGTGGGGGAACGGCATTTTCAGGAAGTCCCAAAGCCTCCAAGAGCTTTCGCATGGATTCTTCCGAAGGCTTTTGTTCGCGGTCCGAGGAGGTATCCATATCCTCGACACGCGAACGCCGTGTCCATTTCAACACGAAAAAGACCAAAAGGAATATGACAAGCGGAAGGACCTGCTCGATTCCAGTGGCTAGAGGGAAATGGATCGCCACAGTCAATTCTCCTCAGATAAGGATCCACCTGCAATACTCTCCCGCATCTGAGTATCCGACTGCATATTTTTCATACGTAGGTAATCAAAAACTCCCAAATTCCCATTGCGAAATGCCTCCGCTATAGCTTGAGGTACTTCAGCTTCCGCTTCCACTACCTTGGCACGCATTTCTTGGGTCTTTGCCTTCATTTCCTGTTCAGAGGCAACCGCTGACGCCCGCCTCATTTCTGCTTTCGCCTGTGCTACCACTTTATCTGCCTCTGCCTGTTCCGCCTGGAGTTTTGCACCCACGTTTTCTCCGATATCCACATCAGCTATATCAACGGACAAAATTTCAAAGGCGGTCCCGCTATCCAGCCCTTTTTGCAAGACCACCTTGGAAATCCGATCCGGATTTTCTAAAACGTCTTTGTAAGAGAGGGCGGAACCAATAGCCGTCACAATTCCTTCGCCTACTCGCGCAATGATCGTTTCCTCAGTAGCGCCTCCTACGAAGCGATCCAGATTAGAACGTACTGTAACTCGCGCACGAACTTTGACTCCGATACCATCTCGCGCCACAGCATCAATGGTCACCTTGCCTTTGGAGGGATCGGGACAATCAATCACCTTCGGATTAATGCTGGTGCGCACGGCTTCGAGTACGGTTTTACTGGTTCCTTTGATCGCCAGGTCGATAGCGCACGCACGGTTGAAGTCGAGAACGATTTCGGCTTTATCTGCAGCAATCAGAGCCAGGATGACATGGCTCACGTTACCACCGGCAAGATAGTGTGCTTCCAAAAGGTCTGTATCGGCTTCCAATCCCGCTTTCACTGCGGTGATTCGATTGTCCACAATGAGACCCACCGGGACACGGCGAAGTCTCATTCCAATCAGCTTGGAAAAAGAAACGGATGCGCTGGCAATTTTGGCACGTAACCAAATGCCAAAAAAATTGGTCAGGATCAGACCAAACGATACCACAATGACAATGATGACAATTAAAACTGCCAATGAGAAGTATGAGATCAGTTCCATGAAGCAAATTAAAAACCAGAGGCTGCAATCTCGTATGAATTTTGCGCGCGCACAACTAATTTTTGTCCCTCTTCGGCAATTACAATAAGGGGGGTATTTGGCTCAATAAAGGAACCATCGGTGATGACGTCTCGTCGTTGTCCTTCAATAAGTGCTACTCCTGCGGGACGCAACACGGAAATGGCGATGCCTTGGACTCCTACCAGCCGGTGCTTTTCCGCAAGAGACGATGGAAGCGTTTTCCGATTTGAAATGCGCCTTCCCGCTGCCGTCCTAGGAAAGAATCTCAGCCAAAGCAGTAAACCAATGGAATAAAAGATCCCGATAGTGGCGAAAATCCAAGTGCCTGTCAGTGGCCCATAGAGCACATATCCCCTGCAAACGGCTGCTAAAAAGAAAATAGATCCAAATGTCCCCAAAACCATTCCCGGAACAAATACTTCCCCTACCAAAAGCAAAAATCCAGCCAGAGCAAATGCGAAAATTGTCTGCATGAAACTTTGTAGAGCATTTATTAATTAAATAGTTGCATGTTGTTGCCAGGAATCTTTGGTTTTTAAATCATTTTGATTTGTTTTTTAGTTGTCGGGATCAACGGTGCGTTTTCCGGTCAACCATTCCTGTACGTCGCCGGCAACACTTTTCACTTTCTTTTGGGTTGTGACAGCGGTCTTCTCAATAAATCTGCCCGTCTTGTCCATTGTTTTCTTCGTGCTATCGGCAACGTTTGATGCAGTCCGACTGGCATGCCCCACCAGTCCACCTTCTCGGACCCATTCGCTTTTTGTTTCAGCTGAAGAACGAATATCCGGATCTAGTTGCAAAGGGCGTAGGATCGCTCCGGTATCGGCGGAAATCAATATGTTTCCCACCGGATTTCCCAAATAATCTGTGAGATACAGTCTCCAGATTGCGCCTTTGTCTCCTCTGATAAGTTTATAATCGAGCCAATGGAATCCTACCCCCAAATTAGCGGCTTCTTTATTTGCGATACGAAACGCATCACTGGAGTCAAGTCTGAGACTTTCAGTATTTAAAATAGGCAGACTCCCGACACCGCCATATTCGGCAATCGGCGTTCGGTCCGAGATAATTTTTTTTCCTGAAACAACAATTTCTCGAACTCCGGAACGAGAACGGGGATCATTCAGTAAAAGGACCCAGTTTTTCGGATCCGGACCGCCACGCTCACCCCGAATCTCGCAAACCGCGTTCGCTGGCTCCAGGCCTCTTTCAGCTTTCAAAACCTGAACTGCCTGAAAGGCCGTATCAGCAAATGCATAATTTGTTGTGATTCCGAGAAATATACATAAAACAGTCTGCCTTGTCTTTCTATAAGAAATGCCTCTGGATTTGACTTTCATAAAAAAAAACACCTTATAAATAGGAACCCGGGGATGCGATCCATCCCCGTGATTGGCTCCGCAGGCTACTTTATTAATTTGCCGAAAAACAAAATTTTCGTCAACCAACTACATTGGTTTCTTTTAGAGATTGTCCGAGAGTTGCCGGACAAATAAAAGCCCTTTTTGCGCGCTACAACGTTGCCGATTGTCCGAAAAGAAGGGTCGGAAATCCACTCTTTCCAGCGCTCAATTCAGCGAACCACAAACTGGGATACAATATTCTCTTCATATAAATAAGTGCATTCATTTGCACCAGGTTCTAAGACGCATCCGCTCGGTGTGGTATTTTTTTCAAGACTACCTTCCGGACAGGAATCCTTGATGCAACGAAATATTCACAGACAGCCGCGAAAACCCGCTGATTGCCATCTTTAAGTGACCGCAAGAGGAGAGCCCACTGCTACAATCGAAGTCCCGCTCAATGGACTATGGATGGCCATCGCTTTTCCAAAATTGCATCAAAGCATCCCGAACTGTAAGGGGGTTTATGTAAATAGAAGATTTTTGAGATTATTCTAAAAGTTTTTATTTTATTTAAATATTTATTTTCGCAATATCTGTTTTTCACCAGGTTGTTTTCGTTTTTATTCAAATAATAATTTGCAATGTGGGCAAATGTGGAGGATTTTTAGTAACTTTAAATGCGCTCATAAAATCGATGAGCTTATTACATATAACATTCTCCCATTTCCTAATATGTATGCATTTTTCTTAAATTTATACGAGGGGGCTGGATGGTCACCGAAATGGCCGACTGATAGATGGAAAGTAGGGCGTCAGAGCGTAGGTCTTTTTAGCTATATGCCATTGCTTCTTTGCTTATTGTTTCCTTTGGGGCTTAAATCACAATTCATCCCTGGTTTGTATAGCGATGTAAAATCGGACCGGAACTACGAATTTACCCTGGTACGAGACGAGCCCTGGGGAATGAGTGTCAACGTGCAATTTGTTTGGTCACAAGATGGCACTCCTCACACAATCAGCGTCTGGGTGAACGATCAACTCATCGATAGTGTTTTAAATAAATGGAAACACAGTGGGTATGAACACATTTCAGGATGGGCAGGACGAGTGATTCCCGGCTCATTGAAAGCAGGAACAAAAGTACGTCTGAAAGCTCGCCTTGACGCCCCCGAGAATCCATCAGCCCAGCTTTTGTCACTGTCAATACAGGCCATAAGTTATGATGCAACGGCTAATTTGACAAAAATTGAAAGCAAAGTATTAGAATTAGAACACTCTCAAAAGCAAATTGGTCAAAATGCCAATAAAATTATTGAACTGGGCAACCAACTTTCCATGCTCAAAGCAGAACTAAACACTTTCCGCCAGCAATTCGGCGCCTTTAGCCTCGGCCAAAATAGCCGTTTGGACTCCCTCGATATGCGAGCCACGTCCCTAGAGAACAGCGTCAAAGATGTCTCACAGCGGTTTAAGGCCCACCAGGCAACAAGTAATCAACGGAATGCGGAAACTTCCTCCCGGTTTAATACCATCAATCAGGCTATGTCTCAGACGGACCTCAAAATTTCGTCCCTGGAAGAGCACTATAAAACGCTTAGTGATCGCGCCGTGTCCCTGGAAAACAATGTCAA
>PSRL01000101.1 GCA_003176035.1 Verrucomicrobiota bacterium | reverse complement strand
TCTCTCTTGGACCATGCTCAAGCCTTGTATGGAAGCGTCCCCCGTTTCTGGGGAAGATATTTCAAAACACCGGAGCAAGCAGGAGGGACCCAATACAACCCCAAGACGGAGCATTTGGCGTTTGCCTCTGCCGGCGTGCGCGTTGTGCCGCTAGCTCGACAAACCGGGCGTATCCATGGCTCCCAAGATGATGGGGCTTCTGACGCTAAAGGGAATGCATTGGCAATATTGGGTGCGTTTGGAATCGACTATCTTGCTGAACAAGGTGGCGAGGTTTATGTATACTTAGACGATGAAGGGTCGCCGAATCCGACCCTCTCGACTGAGTATTGGATAGGATGGTCGGACACGTTGGTTAGCTACAGCAAACAACTTTCCTCTGATTCCGTTACGCTGCGGCCCGGTTTGTATTGTAACTTTGATAAAGCCAGTTGGCAGGCGCTTGAAACCGCCGTAGCCCAGGGAGCCGAGTGTTATAGCGCATGGATAGCCAGGTGGAAGTCAAGCGGACAGGTCTGCATGCCGTTGCCGCCTTGGAATACAGGCCACGTCACCCCCGATCCGGCGCCGCCTTGTCCAATACACATTTGGCAATATGCCGCGGAGTGTCACGGAGGAGATGGCTTCGACATGGATGAAGCCAATCCGGAGATATCGCTAAATGATTTTCTGACCCGACTAATTTTGCCTCCGTCATAAGACAACAATCTGAACATCGCAGTCCCACTCGAATATTGCAGTCAAGCCTTACAGCGTCGCTGTACAGACACTTATCAAGTGTCTTCAATATCACGACGATTTTGCGAGTTCACCTTTCTAAGACAGATGATCCGCCGCGAAGGCTCCAAGTAAGATGGGCGAAAGTCGCAATCTCATTTTTAACTTGTTTGTGCCCGAAACTGGACCTTGACCCGAAGCAATGACGTTTCGTTTTCTCGTTATCATTGCGGTGATGATCGCGTTCTCGCCGGAACTACCGGCGCTTAAGATACCGGGCGGAATCACGGAAGCCGGAGCGGGTTTCGGATGCGTCCGGTCAGCAGATGGAGGAATTGATTATCTACAACTATCCGATGGTCACGTTTCCTGGAATTCCAAGGCCGCGGATTATCCGTTGGTGATTTGTCAAAGCCAGATTATCGCAGCGAAGATCAGCCTGCAGGAATCCAAATTTCAAATTGTCCGGCTTGATAGAGCACATGGCGAGATGCTCTCTGAAACTAGGCCTTTGGAGTTACGGCAGGATGTTTCGTGGAAAAAAGCAGTCGCTGAAGACCGGCTCGAAGGCAGCCTCAACGATGACCATTTTTCTATTACCTGGACTACACACCGAACCTACAGCGGTGGTGCCGCGCCTCCCAGCCAAATACTAAAAGAACTCGGGCAAGTCTTGTCGGTATGTGAAACGGTAGATCTGAAGAGCGGTGTTGTCTCACCTTGTCGTTCAAAGGAAGGCCTCGAAGTGAAGCACGGCATTGTTTCGGTGCGCTACGAAGAGGGATTCGGATGGTCGACTGATCCTTGGAAGAAAGACTCGAACTATTATTGGTTAGACCAAGGTAGTGCCGACGAAAACCAGGTTCTCTCCTTAGTTTCATCGAATGGGCGCAGAACACGTCTGTCAAAGGGTGCCAACTTAGTGCCAACGCTAGATATAAACCAGAACTATGTATACGTTCGAGACCAAGATCTCAGCCCGGAACGGAGGACCTGGTCCATCTTTGCTGTTCAAACGGGCGAGCTCGTTAAAACGGTCCACTACCCGCGAGGTGCACGGAGTCCGGCACTCTTCAAAAACCGACTCCTTTTTCTTTTGCAGAGCGAAGATTCCGTGGCGCCCCAAAGGATTGTTGCGGTTGATGTTGGTTCCGACTCAACAGTTTGGGAGCATCGCACCCAGCTTATTCCTTTCGATTCAAGCAACGAATCACAACGAAGTTCAGCGCTTCCTCCGTAAAATGACTAAGCTATATTACCCAGTGATAAGGCGGTCGCCATTGTGGCTTACTGCAACGGCGTTCGCATTTTTTGGACTGAATCAGAGCCAGGCGGTTACCGCTAGTGCCCTTGCTCAAAAACTCAATCTATCGATTGAACAGGTAACGCGTATTCAAAGTCAGAATGCTTTGTCCCCAGAGTCACTAAACGCACTTCCGCCTGAGAAGCTTCCGGAACTATTAAGAGAACTCGGTCACCAAGATTTGCCACGGGAACGTGCGGCATTTCGACTTCTGCAGGAGGTAGATGAAAAGCATCAAATCCCGCCGCAGCCAATCCTAACCGCCTTGAAGCAATTGCAAGAACTTCGTCGCCAAATTAAAGCCCTGAAGGTGTCGGGCATTCCCGTAGGAAAGGTGATTGTGCCCAAGATGATGATCTTGCCATTCACCGCAGGACTCAACCCTAATCATACCGGCTGGTCCAATCTTGGTCCGACAAATATAGGAGGCAGAACACGATCGATAATCGTTCACCCGACAAAGCCTGGCGTAATGTGGGTCGGCAGCGTGGGAGGAGGAGTATGGCGAACAGATGACGGAGGGAAGAATTTCATCCCGGTGAATGACCTCATGGCGAATTTAGCCGTAAGCTGCATGGCAATTGATCCGAAGAATCCGAACCTAATTTACGCAGGAACTGGGGAAGGTTTCGGTAATGAAGATGCGCTTCGCGGAGGAGGCATCTTCCTAACCACAGATGGCACTACTTGGAGTCAGTTAGCGTCAACTATGAAGCCGGAATTTAGTGTCATTAACCGGCTATCAATATCTAGCGATAGTAAAATAATGCTGATCGCAGTCGGTCGCACCGATACTTCATTGGGAGGTATATATCGGAGCGCCGACGCTGCGAGACAAACATGGGTAAGGCAGCTTTCCGGTGATATTTGCGAAGTCGCTTTCCATCCAACCTTGTCACTTAAGGCCATTGCCTCGGGTCTTTCTGACGGTAACGCTTATTATTCGGATGACGCCGGCCAGCACTGGACTTCAGCGAAGCACCCGGAAACATGGTCGGGACGCATCGAACTCGCTTACGCTAGGAAAAACCCTGATGTGGTTTACGCTTCAATTGATCGTAACGGCGGTGAAATTTGGCGTTCGTCCGATGGAGGTAAAAATTACGTCAAAAGGAGCGCAGTTGGATCGGACGGTAATGTTGTTCGCTACCTTGGAGAACAAGGATGGTATGACAATGTTGTTTGGGCTGCCGATCCAACAAATGAAAACAAAATCATTCTTGGTGGAATAGACTTGTGGAAAAGCACAGACGGAGGCGATTCCTTTATCGACATTAGCACGTGGTGGGATGAACGATCTGCCCACGCCGATCAGCATGTAATCGCGAGCAGCGCTGATTTTGATGGAGTCGGAAAGAAGGCGATTTACTTCGGAAATGATGGAGGGGTTTATGAGACGGAAGATATTGATACGGTCGGCAATGATCCCGACCCACCGAGAGTGGCCGGCTGGGTTAGGCTGGACAATACTTACGGGGTTACACAATTCTACTCAGGTGCGGGAAACACCAGTAGTGGTGTAATCATTGGTGGCGCGCAGGATAATGGAACCCTATGCTCCGTTCCATCCCAACGGTTGACTTGGACGACAATGTTTGGCGGTGATGGCGGTTATTGTGCTAGCGATGCGAGCGATCCCAATACTTTCTATGGTGAATACGTCTTTGGCAACATACATCGCAGTATGGATCAAGGCCAAACCGCTGAATTTATCAGCGGACAATATTGGGACGGTAAGCAATGGAGTTGGAAGCAAATTCCCTATCAAATAACCGATGCGCAGCTGCAGCAATGCAATTTCATTGCACCGATAACAATCGACCCTAATAACTCCAATTCTGTGCTCGTCGGATGTCGCTCTCTGTGGCGAACGATAGACGCAAAGACACCAAACACCAACGCCACTGGCCCCAAATGGACACCAATAAAAAACAGCACTGGTGTAAATATTAGTGCAACGGCTGTTGCTAAGGGCAATTCCGATCTCATCTGGGTTGGACACAACAATGGCGATGTGTTCATGACAATGAATGGGACCGCGTCAGCTCCCACGTGGGTGAGGATCAATGATCATGGTGGGTCGGTTCTTCCTTCTCGGTTTTGCACCCGCGTCGTGATCGATCCGGCAGATTCTAAAAGGGTTTATCTCGCGTTTGGGGGTTACACGTCCAGTAATGTCTGGAAGACTACTGACAGCGGGCAAACTTGGAGCAACATAAGCAAAGGACTGCCACAGGCTCCAGTTCGATCGTTAGCCATTCATCCGGATAATCCTCGTTTCCTTTATCTCGGGACGGAAGTTGGCGTATTCGCAAGCGAGGATGCTGGAGCATCTTGGTCGCCCACAAATGAAGGCCCTACCAACTGCTCTGTTGAAGAGCTCTTTTGGATGAATCGCACACTGGTTGCGGCGACGCACGGTCGCGGATTCTTCCAGATCGACCTGACGGCTGCCGGAGGAGCGAGTCCCGCCGTGCCCGGTGGCTAGACCAAGTGGCAATCCTTGATCAAATAAGGATTAGCCTTTCCACTCAGTCCGCTCGAGTGCCTGGCAAGACATAATTTGCGGCTAGGTGATTGACCTTCTTAGGGCCGCCCAGGCCCGGTCGCGTTTCACCATTCCTACCCTCCTGTGATTGTGCGTTACAAATGTGTCATGGAAGCCACGACCCTGCGTTCGCCCTAGACGGGATGACGATGCCGGTATAGCCACTTAGAGAACAGCGGATTATTGTGTCCGGGCTCGTAAATTCGCAAGAGGACGTCACCGTTGGTCATCACGTCGACCGCTGCGACTCCAGTACTCAAGTGGTCAAACAAGGTATTTGAACCATGAGTGACAGTAGTAGCTTTTCGATGTGAGCCGAGGCCGCTCACGATAACGTAGTGAGCGCCGCTATTCCTACCCTTTGGCCAACTCGGTCCTGCACCATCGAGAACCTGCAATGAATGATCATGGCCCGCGACCCAGATCAGCGCAGGTGCCGCAGACAACGCATCGGAAATGCTGTGCCGAAAGGAGCTGTATTCCTTCGATGCTAGATCGTCATGAGGCCGGACGACTGTAGTTCTAGCAATAACGAATAAAGTGCCCAAGATAGGTGTGGGTAACCAAAGGGTGTCTTTTTCGTCATATCTTGTGGCGCCAAATAGATGATCACGCCAATCGAAAAATCCGCCGTGCGAGCCGTGGGATAAGAGTGGATGATGTGCTACAACAATCACCGCCCGTCCGTTTGCGTTTTTTACTAACCTTTGAAGGGTCCGCAGTGACGAGGCGGGAACTTCACCTTGATGTTGTAATATCCACTCGGTATCAAGCGCGATTAACAAGACATGTTTTGTGTTCTCAACAATCGCGGGCCCGGGATTGTCAGGATATGGATAAAACCGACAAAATCTCGATCGATCGCTAGAACGATCTGTCAAATAGTTATATTCGTCTTTGAGTCCAGCAAGGCCCTGACTCCAATCATGATTGCCGGGAATAAATACGGCATCTACCTTGGCTTTGCGAGCGACATCTATTTGTGCATTTAAACGATCTTCTGCTTCCTTGCGCGAAGGCGCCCCGAGAGGCGGCATACCATTCTCGTATATGTTGTCCCCAAGAAAAACAATAGTCGTCCGGCTCGTTTTGCCCAACCTTGTTGCTTCAGTTAGTAGAGTTTGCTGAAGAACTGGCTCCTGGGCATTGTTCTCACCAGCATCGCCGATGAATAGAAAGCGCTGCTCAACTCGACACTCAGTTGGGTTTGGCTGCCCATTTTGTCCCTTAGCGCTTAAGCTGGGTCTGGTATAAGGTTTTAGGTCGCTGCAACTACTGAACGCCATGGCAAGGATCAATGAAATCGAAGCTTTTGAGACTGACGTAAAGGCACGTGTGAAATGTCTCCAGTTGCATATAAAAGCTGCGATTGATGAGTCGAATACCATTTGGCTTACAATGTTCATTGCTCACTAAGATGGAGTGCGGGAGTCGAGAACTGCAATTCTGGTTTTAAAGAATTCGGACTTGTATTGTCTAATGGATTCGTGTGATTCGTACTCTTAGACTTCCCCAATTGTTCCAGTAGGCGTCGGGAATATCATTGGCGAATACGCCCAATTGTCCATTGTCCGATGTGCAGTTCATTTCCTTGGAGTTCTCTGTTGAAAGCACGTTTAGAGCAAAAGGCCGCCCAGAGGTCGTGACCGAACCGCACAGCGCAAACCACGGAGCTGAGGGAACACGTCTGCGAGGCTCAAAATGTCGTTGGATGCATGTTTTCGATCGATATCCAGTGGCCGAAGCTGCTACAATTAGGTCGTACCAACGATCAGGTGGCAAGCTTTCGACGGAATAGCATTCGCCCTGGCGAACGATAATCCCAGTCGGTACCCATTTTGAGCAAGCGGGTACCAAGACGGTTGTCGATTCCTGAACACGGAAAGGTCGAGCCTTGCTTTCGTTGCAGCGGACACAATCTGCCGCTGCACAACCCAGCAATAACGTAGCCGTCACCAATATTGCTGAATACATTAAGCCCGCAGGAATCACCTGCTCCGCAATAGAATTCGAAACATTATTCGGGGACACAAATTACTTCCAGTACGGATAACCTTTTACACCATCCATAACGTTCTATTTAGGTGCCTAGCTGATTGGAGTTCATAATAAGCTTGACCCTCAAGTCTTTGCCAGCCATAAGCCCTCTGATGGTCGACTGAAATGATCAAATGTCTGCGTTTCGCTATGTCTGCCGAGCCTGTCCGCATTGAGATAGCCTCTCTGAGCACTTGATTGCAGTATCTTACTCGGTCCAAAAAGACTTGAGCGAGTTCGTCAAATCCTGGTTTCCCTGGTCCGAACCTGGTTGTTCGGAGACGGACACGAACGCGTTGATGCAATAAAACTCATTTAATTGTAATCTATTTGTTCCTTCGCGCTCTTGACGCGCTTCTTGCACAAACATCATCGAGATAGCACGAACCGCCATGAGCGTTGCTCAAAGCTACGGGTTAGTCTTGAGCTGCTCACTTTTCTGAATCCGGGGATTTAACAAAAAATGCCGCTGCGAATTTTCGACTCCAAGGGGCTTTTTCGTCCTTGGATGTTTTGATGAGGGTAACTACAAATCGGATCGATGCACCCTATGTCAAAAATCCGATTGCTCGCGATGTTGCTTGTCTGCCCCGTGGCTAGTGTTGCGGTGGGGGATGAGCTGCAGAACAAAATATGGTCTCACGTTATCGTCATGGATCATCTCGGAGATCCAAAACGACCTGAGATTCAAAGCGTGGGGAAAACAGTTACAATTCGCTTAGCAGACTTTCGCCCCAAATCCAATGGCGTAATGCCATACTGGGGAAATTATGACGACTATGTCGAGAACATTCGCAAGGAGATTGTCAGAAGTGGCAAAGCTGTATTGTTCTTCGTACACGGCGGCATGAACGTTAACAGTCAAGCGGCTAGTCGGGCGGCAACTATACTTAGAGACAATTCAATAAAAGAGTATTATCCCATTTTCATTTGCTGGGATTCGCCATTTTACGGTGACTGGGAACAGGCGCTTTGGGTTCGAGCGGGTAAAACTGAGCGATATGGACGAGGATTGGCGTATTCCATACTCACTACTCCGTTTCAGCTCCTATCCGACGTTGGACGCGCTGCGACCCGATTACCGCTTGTTCTTTGCACGTCGGCCTATAGCGATCTGTATTCGATCCGACCGAGTGGTTTTACGGAGCATCAGGTAATGGAAAGTGAATACGCTGCCTATCATGGATCATCTGATCCACCAATACCGAGTCCCCAGCGTATCGCGACGCAGAAAGGTTCCGACCGCCGTTCAACCACACAAAAGATTGAACGTAACATATCCCTCGTTGCTACAATTCCTTTGAAAGTCGCAACGCACCCGGTTATCGATGCGATTGGTGTAGGAGCATGGAACAATATGCTTCGACGCACAGATACAATGTTTGAACGAGTGCCGCACTATCACACCAAGGACGCTCCTTTACCGTCGCAAATGCTGAATGGTAAGCCTACTGGGGCGCTGGCAATTTTTATGGATACGCTACAAGGCCCTTCTGGAATCGGCAAAAAAACCAAAGTGACTCTAGTCGGTCACAGCATGGGCGCGATTATTTGCAATCGGATTGTGGCTCAATACCAGGGACTTAACTATGATAGAATTGTGTATATGGCTGCTGCCTGTCGAGTGTCCGATTTTGAACAAGCGGTAATTCCATACTTACAAAAGCACCCCGATACCTGTTTTTATAACCTTTCTCTACACCCGGTATGCGAGGCTGGTGAGATGTTCCAGCTCGGCAACTTCCCGTTTGATGTTGTTCCTCGAGGAAGTCTGCTTGTGTGGATTGATAATATTTTCGGCAATCCTCCATCTGAGCAACGCCGAATGCTTGGAATCTACCAAACTGCAGTTCTTGCCAGCCATAATGTGCCGCTCGCACAAAGAAAACAAGTGTTTTACAAGGCATTTGATGCAGTGCCTCAAAATCAAATGACTCGGCCAAACAGCGATCTAGTAATCGAACCCCAGCGCCATGGTGACTTTTCTCGATCGCCATTTTGGGAACCGAAATTCTGGTCGGTTGATGCTCGTTCGGCGGCCTCAATGCCAAATTAGTGCAGGCGGTTTGAATTGCCTGACCGAATCGGGGTCCGCCCAGCGGATTTCATTCAATGCGCTCTGCGGAATTGCGCGGCCCGACATGTTCATCTCGACTAACAGCCCGCCAGGTAGAAGATAGGAATTCGAAAGCATTCCTTACGTTGAATGAACTCGGAGCATCATCTCAGCGCGAACCGCGGAGAAATTTGATCGAAGTTCGAAGGGGAGTTGCAGTCCTATGATGAATTTCCTTTGTACACTTCTTTATCCACTCGTCACAAAATTTGGGACAATTTCGGGCCACTTGAGACACGCCTTGAAAAGGCGATTTACCTATGAAAGACAACGTGAGATCACTTTAGATCTTGTTGGAGATCAGGCACTTAGCTCATTGCGAACGAGACGCTCTACCAACTGAGCTATACCCCCGTAAGTCTATCTGCCGCCAAAGCT
>PSRL01000041.1 GCA_003176035.1 Verrucomicrobiota bacterium | reverse complement strand
CAAGCAGAACCGACACTCCATCCCAGCGGTTTCGATCGAGCCCTGCCGGCGGCTGACTTCCGAGCGCTTCGACGGCTATCATCTCGCCGTCCAGGCGAAATCGGTCGCGAATGTATTCCCGTACTATCATGGCGCGACTGCGAGCAAGCGACATGCGTTCAATGGCCGTCCCGGTTGTTGAATATCCTTCCACAATCAGCGGAGATGACCCCAACGACCCGGCCCACGAAGTGACCACGCCGTCACTACGCAATTTCCCAGTAGATGACAGAGTTTCAACATGATCCGCGTTGGCTTGAAACAGGTCCGTCCCGCTAAGCCACTCCCTACGGTTTCCCGGAGTCGAGAAGTGTTTGTTTTTCCGGTAGTCGTCAGCCGACAGGTGCGCCAGGTCAAAATATCCCTGGCGCTTAAAATAGCCTCGTAGAAAGAGACTGTGCTTTGCAGCTTCAGTGTCTTCCACCATGTTTTCCGTGGCCTGGTTGATGTTTGCCATAGTCTGACGCAGATTGGTCGCCGCATCAACGCCTTGTTCATTTGGCCCCAGAGTGGCATCAACAGTTTGGCGAATTTGGCCTGTGGTTGCGCGAATATTGTCGGTTGCAACCTGGGCACTCGCCACGATTTCGTCGGCTTTTTCCCCGAGCTGACGGGCATTGATATCTGAGACCAGCGCGTCTGCCTGCCTGGCCGTCTGATTCAGCGAATCCGCTGTGTCTTGAATGCTCGCCACTGTCTGGCGGATGCGGTTCGCGGTCTCGTCGTCGCGAAGGAGCATCCCGGCGGTTCCTTTCCCCTCCTTGAGACCGACCATGAGATCGTTCGCATTCCGCACCATGGTCGTGGCAGCATCGAGTGTCCCGTTGAGCTTATGGCTGGTTGTCGTAATCGTGTCGCTTGTCTCGTCGAGGAGTCTCGCGCTCTTCTCCATCATCGCGTTCATATCGACGGCAACTTTGCCCGGGACCGTCGATCCCGGAGTTATCTCTGCCGCCTGGGCGCTCCCCGGGGCGGATCTGAACGAACTTATCACCGATAATGCCCTCGGTGGAGATGACCGCGACGGAGTCGGCGCGCACAATGGAATGAAATCGTTCCTCGATCCGGAGCCGGAGGCAAAATGGGGCGCCAGGCGATTCGGGCACAACGATGTGCGTCACTTCGCCGGCGACCGACCCTCCCACCTGCACCCTTGCGCCTTTCATCAGGCCATCCAGGTCCGCGAACGCTGCGAAGACCTCAAAGCTCGGCGAGAATGTTTTGCGCTGGCTTCCAATCAGGAAGATGCTGACGCTGAAGAGAACCACGCCTGCAATCAGGAAGATTCCGACAGTAAGGTCTCGCTTTCGCATATCTTTAACACTCCGCCATCAAGTTACGCACCACCTGGTTTCGGTGTTCTTCGAGTTCCTGCGCCGTTCCAAAGGCGATCAGACTTCCCTGCTCGAGCACCGCAAAGCGGTCGCCAATACGCCGAGCTCCATGCGGGTCGTGGGTGACGATCACCAGAGTGGTTCTCTCTTGAATCTTCCGGTGCAGCAGAAGTTCATCGATTTCCGACGCTGTGATCGCGTCAAGACCGCTGCTTGGTTCGTCGACTAACAGGATCTCCGGCTCGAGCGCCAGGGCCCTGGCGAGCCCGGCACGTTTCCTCATCCCGCCGGAAAGATCGGCTGGCATGGTCTGCCCATCGTTTGCCAGGCCGACTTCGCTGAGCACCTGATGGACGGTCTCTTCAATTTCCGGCTTTGACTTGTCTGTCATCCGAATCATGGGGAGAGCCAGGTTGTCGTGCAGATTGAGAGAATCGAACAGGGCTCCGCTCTGGAAGAGAAACCCTATGCGGCGGCGCACTCGGGAAAGATCATCCCGTTCCAGCCGTGATATATCTTCCTTCCCGATCCAGACATGCCCCTGGTCTGGCTTCAGCAGGGAAATCATCAGCTTGAGTGTCACGCTTTTTCCTGTCCCGCTGCGACCCAGCAGGCAGACAGCTTCTCCCTTGCAGATAGGAAGCGAGACATCGCGGAGGACGTGCTTTTCCCCAAACGACTTCGTGACGTGTTCAAGAAAGATAGCGAGGTCCTGTTGCTCTTTCATAGCGCGGTCTCCGGAAAAACCAGAAAGATGCAACGGACCAATACGATGTCGGCTACGATCACCAGCAGCGAAGAAAACACGACGCTGTTGGTAGCGGCGCGCCCGACTCCTTCTGCCCCTTCATTCGTGGTGTAGCCAAAGAACGACGACACAGTGCCGATGATGAAACCGAAAACGCAAGTCTTAATCGTGGGAGGAACGAAGTTCTCAAAACTAAGGTCTTGAAACGCTCTTCCGAGGTAAAGAGACACGGAAATATGCGAGGTCGCGTATTCTGCGAAATACCCGCCAACGAGTCCGCTGAAATCCGTAAAGAGAGTTAGCACCGGGAACACCAGCACGCAGGCCAGGACGCGAGCCACCACCAGAAACTTAAAGGAATCGATGGATAATGCTTCGATGGCATCAATCTGTTCGGTAGCTCGCATGTTCGACAAGATGGCGCCTATACCTGCGCCGACGCGCCCGGCCACGAGTAATGCGGTCAGCAGTGGACCGATTTCAATGAAAAACCCAAGTGACTGTACCGTGGGGACCATCGCAGAGGCGCCAAAGCGCGCCAGGGTCGTAGACGAATGAAGCGTCATGACCACCCCAGTTGCCAATCCCGCAGCTGTAACGAGCGGCAGAGAACGGGAACCGATTTGGCCGATCTGCAGCCACAATTGCTCCCATTCAATCGGGGGACGAAACACGTCGAGTATGACGGTTCCGGCAAACCGTGCAAATTGCCCGACGTTCTGGGAAAACTTCTTCACAAATTTCTCTGCTGGTTGCGATCTTAAGAGAGAGTGCGCTCAAGAGACTCTCACTCCGTTTGACCGGTCAATCAACGAGGGCGCGACACATCTCGCAAATGCAGTCGAGCGGCACTCCGTGCTGGCAGTGAGTTGCGACTAACTTGTCGCAACTTTTCGGCTTTCGACGTGTATGTTTCTGCTGCAGATAACGGATCCTCGTTTCACAATCGAAATCCTCAAGAGATCTGATGTCTGCTGCCGTCAGGAATCCCCTCACCCACTCTTTGTTCCCGATCACTTTGGTGTCGAGCATTTCGTCCTCCTTCTTTGCAGGTCGGCTTGCCACATACATAGCAAACCGTTCACCATTCGAGTAGTGGCGGAGCCTCTTCAATTCAAAGCAGATGCGAGCGCATCAGGGAACGGACATTCCGCGGCTGCCGTTCTGGCGGCAGACACGTCGCGGGATTAGCAATCCGCGTCATTCGTTCGAGAGGATGAATATCTTCATTTCAACATTCATGAAAATGGTCCCGCGAGCAGTCAGCAGTTGCTGCTATCGCGGCAGTTGCCCGCTTGATGGCGGCAGGTGTTGTAAGGACACACGCGATGCATCTGAAAGTTTCTGTCTGCTCAACGCATTGGGCTGGCCCATGGATGGACCCAAACGTGCAGGATCGCTCATGGAGAGAAATGCGGGTATGTCTGAAGCCTCACACTCGAGCCTCGCGATTCGAAACATCGCCATCGCAACCGATTTTGCGCCATGGTCGGATCGAGCCATGCATCACGCCTTGTTAATAACTCGCTGGTATGGAGCCGCGCTTCATATTGTTCACACTGTTCGCCCATCTGAGTTCTCGGTCGTACCGGACCTGATGGTACAACTTGACCAATTGGCTGAGCGGGACTGCCAGGATCTGATGCGCCGCCTTCATGCTGGACACAAACTGGATAACGTCACTCATCGTTTATGGAACTTCTACGGTGAGCTTGCCATTCTAGGCGATTTCGTCAGGGATCAGAAGATTGACCTGCTGGTACTGGGAACACGAGGCCGGAGCGGCATTCCGAAGCTGCTTCTGGGTTCCAATGCTGAGGAAATCTTCCACTATGTATCCTGCCCGGTACTCACGGTCGGACCTTTTTCTCGTGATGCCGCCAGGAGCCTCCAATTAGAAACCGTACTCCTGGCAACCGATCTATCTCCCCAATCCTCCGCCGCATTGCCCTATGCTCTCTCGGCGGCAAAGGCCTGTCGCGCAGGCGTAGACGTCTTGCACGTCAGGTCACACGATAGCCGGAATTGCGACCTGCGCATGGACGATTATCGCCGCCAGCTCCAGGCCCTTGCCACCAGCGACTCCGGGCTTTGCATCCGCTATCATGCGGTTGTCGGATCGCCTTCGGATGCTGTTCTCGGCTTCGCCGGCCAGAACAAACATGACCTGATCGTACTGGCTCTCGACAACCATCGTTCCCTTTATGACGGTCCGCCGCTCTCGCATGCCTATGAAATCGTACGGCAAGCCCGTTGCCCGGTGCTGAGTGTCCGGTCCGCTCCCATTCGCCCAGACCAACCCTGAAGCTTCAGTTATCACCGCCAACCATGCCAGTCTGGACTCTCGGCGGGGCATCCGGCTGTCTGCAGACAGGAAGAACAGGCGCACGGTTCGCGCATTCCTGCTGAGACACAAAGCGGGGATTACGCCTTCTCTCATGTTGCAGATCCGGCGTAATCCCCAACGTGCTGCAGTTTGTCCCTCCTACCTCGTTCGCTTCCTCAGGCTGGGCGTGAAGTGGGGAAAAATGAATTCCTGTGCGATGGCCGCGATCATCCGCTCGCCTTGGTTGATCCCAAATGTCACCATCAGGTCTCCGGTCCCGCGATTCGTGCTGGGATAATACGTTTTCGACAGCGCGGTGGCCCCAATATCTCCTCCAATGCTCGAAAAATTGATCTGTTGATGCCCGTTATCGCCTCGGCAGATAAAGGGTGACGTCAATGCGTGTCTGACGCGCGAGCCCGTGCTCCCTGTGCCTTGGTAGAAGTAGCGAGGATCCTGGTGCAATAGCGAAGGCAGGATGGCGCCCCCGATGAGGATGTCGCTGAATGCGCCGGCTGCAGTAGCGCCTAAGCGTTGCCCGAATCCCGCTGCGCCCTGTTGATAGTCAGGCCGGTTGGCAGCCTGGTTAATGCCCGCCATGAACCCTATACCCATGATTGAGACGGGATCTCTTGCCACCCGCATCGCCAGCTTGAACTTGAGCTTGGTAGTCAGAGGCACTGTATTCGCGCCGTCATAGGCGACATAAAAGTTGGGGATGATTCCCAATACACGCTGCTGCTCTTCCAGATGGACCTGCTCGACAGCGATCTCCTCGGTTGAACCCCCAAAGACAGTGACAGATGTCGCTTCACCTTCCATCTTCAGGTGAATGTCATTCAAGATTAGAAACTGCGACGGCTCGAGAACAATCGCCGCAGAGTTCCACGATGAGAAGCCCTTTACATTGATGGTGACTTCATAGGAAATGCCGGGCGTGAGTGAATC
>PSRL01000075.1 GCA_003176035.1 Verrucomicrobiota bacterium | reverse complement strand
TAATACCCGTTGAATGAAGTGCTACATCGATTTTCAAAATGATCGCGTTTTACCGTCTTTCGCTACTCTCAGCGCTTTTCTCACTCTTACGTTATTTTCCGCAACTGCTCAATCCACCAATCCACAAGCCGACCCGCAAGCCGCAGCTTCTCCCCCCGATGTAGAAGAAGTCTATGAGGGTATCTCGGATGTAGACCAGCCTTCAGCTTCGCCATCGCCCTCATCTGGAAGCACACCACCACCACCACCTAACGGTTCGCCATCGCCCACACCTGGAAGCACGCTCCCGCCACCTAGCGGTTCGCCCTCCCCGCCACCTGGTAGCACACCTCTCCCGCAACCTAGTAGTTCTCCGCCCCCGCCGGCTGCCCCCTCGCCCAATAGCACGCCACCGGCCGGGCAGCAACCGGGGGCTCCCATTCCCCGCGGACGGCACCAACATAGGCCATTTCCTTTCCTCGTTCAGCGTCCCTCACCCACTGTTGAAGAAGAAGCCACGTCGGGCTATCAACTATTTCCTGGAGAACAAGTCGAAGCAGCTCCGCCTCTCCATGCTCCGCGTCCCGGCTATGGAGAGGGAGAACAGATTCTGTTTCCACCCAATTGCGGCTCTCAACCAGTCTGGGCGTTATTTTATTTGGATAAGCAACGGGAATTTTGCTTTGGTTTTCCTTTCTCTGAGGGTATTTGGGGAACGGGCGACTGGTTTGGTCTCCGTCACACCTTGGTTGATAACGGTATTAACATCATTGGCAGCTATGGTGCCGACATTTTATGGAACGTCGATGGAGGACTCAGTCCGGGCTTTGCTTACGCGGATTGCATCGACCTGCGCTTAGACTTGGACTTAGAAAGATTGATTGGTTGGCGAGGGGCGCATTTTGTGATTTCTGGCTTAGATCGCAATGGCGCAAACCTCTCCCAGCAACACATCGGCAATCAATTTACTGTTGCCCAGATCTGGGGCGACCAAACTATAAATTTTTATGGACTCTGGCTGGAACAAAATCTTTTTGACGGTTGGTGGAATATTAAATTGGGTCGAATCGCAGCTACCGACGATTTCACGTCAAATCCGCTGATTTATGGCCTTTATCTGAACAATGGCATAGACGGCCAACCCATGGCAGTGGCAGTCAATGGCTATGTCAGTGCCTATCCAGCCGCAGTCTGGGGGGGGCGCATTCGGTTCAACGACAAAAAGCATAATGTCTATGCAATGTTTGGAATCTACCAAACTACCAACCGATTGTATAAACCCGCCTATCATGGACTCGATTTTAGTATACGCAAAAACGACGGCATGAATTTATTATGGGAACTTGGTTGGGTTCCTGAATTTCAACCCCATCCTCCCCCCTCCTCCTATAGACCTCCGCCTGCGGTAACGCCTTCCTCCGTCGTCCCTGAATTCTGGCATGGCATGCCGGGCCACTACAAATTTGGTATTTTTTATACCCCCTGGAGAGACATTCCACAATTCTTGCCCAGAGATACCTTCTATTCCTACGGTTTTTATTGGCTCTTTGATCAGATGGTCTATCAAGCTGTGCCGGGCACTGACCGCGGTTTGACCCTTTGGACCGCCTTTATTTATTCTCCACCGCAAAATACGGCTCTCATGCCGTTCCAATTTAGCGGAGGCTTTATCTACACCGGTCTCATTCCCTATCGCAGCAAGGATCAATTGGCCTACGCCATTTATTACACCTCCTTTAGCAAGGACTTCTCAGCGGTCCGCAGGGCATCGAATCTGGGAAATCCGACATACGAAGTGGTTCTGGAACTTGGCTATCGAATTAACCTAGCTAGTTACCTCTATATAGAACCAGATATCCAATATGTCATCCGGCCCGGCGGAACAGGCCGCATTCCCAACGCTTTGGTTGTGGGTGGCCAGATCGGGATGAGCTTCTAGGGCGTTTTTTAATTACTACCTCCCTCAAAACCTAGGAGACCGGCGTTGCCAGGCCCGACACTCTCATGGCAATTTCTTGCAATATGTTCTTCGGAAAATCGACTATTGATTAGTGGATTGATATGCTAATTTATTAAATTGTGCTAATATTTCCCCGACTAAAAAAAGCGAACCCGTTACTAATATCAATTCATTACTATTGAGCGCAACACTTAAGGCTGCCTCGGAATTTTCAAAATGCCTTGCTGGAATTGCGAGGGGTGCTCGATATTCGATAGCCGGCCTGGAGCGGGGATTTTCTAGAGAAACAAATAAAAATTCCCTGGCAATTTCGGAAAGAATCCGCAACATCTCCTCGCTTTCTTTGTCTTTTAGTGAACCAAAAACTACCCGAGCCTTTTCCTCCTTAAAGGTTTCCCGCCATGTCGAAATAAGTGCGGAAATAGCTGTCGGATTGTGCGCTCCATCCACTATTAGGCGAGAGGAAAGCATTTGAAAGCGACCCAGCCATTGGACCTCAAATAAGCCTCGCAAAATTGCCTTCTCAGTAACAATCAATCCACTGCTCTTGATCGATTCCACTGCCAAGGCTGCATTCCACTGCTGATGCGGGCCCCGCAGTCCCAATGGGGAGACCGTATGCGGCTTTTCAATAAAGCGCAGCGGGACCCGCTGAGAATCGGCAACACGTCTGAGTTCCTCCGCAGCTTCGTCTAATTGCGGAGCAGAGACGGCTGGAACGCCTGGTTTGAATATGCCCGCTTTTTCAGATGCAATTTTTGTGAGGGTGTTCCCCAACCATTCTTTGTGGTCAAATGCCACGGGTGTAATTACTGACACCAGGGGAGTCACCACGTTAGTGGCATCCCAGCGCCCACCCATGCCTGTTTCCCAAACTGCCACCTCCACATCTTTCTTTTGGAAATACCAGATGGCAAGCGCGGTGGTAATTTCGAAAAAAGTGGGGACATTATCCATTTGGTGGATGATTTCCTTTAATAGAGTCAGCCCTTCGGCAATTTCTTCTAGTGAAATTGGTTCTCCTTGAGCTCGGATGCGTTCTTGAAAAGCGACCAAATGTGGCGAGGTAAAGAGTCCGGTTTTATACCCTTGTGCACGTAGGATAGAATCCGTGAAAGCGCAAACCGAACCTTTTCCATTCGTGCCTGCCACGTGCACAAAGCTCATTTGTCTTTCCGGAGACTCTAACAAGGACAATAAGGATCTGATATTGTCCAATCCTAGTTTGATACCGATCCGCTGAGTTGAATACAGCCAGCTCAGAGCTTCCGCCGGCATCACTGTTTTCTCCGGTCGAGATATCCTAAAATTCGTACCAAAACTGAACGCAGTTGAGCACGGTGTACAATAGAGTCAATCAAACCATGTTTGACGAGGAATTCTGCGGTCTGAAAGCCTTGCGGCAAATCTTGGTGCGTGGTTTCACGAATGACACGTGGTCCGGCAAAACCAATCATACTTTGGGGTTCTGCCAAAATGACATCTCCCAGTGAAGCAAAGCTAGCCATAACTCCTGCGTAGGTCGGATTGGTAAGGATCACAATGTAAGGCAGCCCCGCTTGGGCATGGAGGGCCAGAGCGCCGCTGGTTTTCGCCATTTGCATCAGACTAAACATGCTCTCGTACATTCGGGCACCACCTGAAGCACATACCGCAATGATAGGACGCCCATGCCGCGTACTCCACTCAATGATGCGAGTAATTTTCTCGCCCACTACCGACCCCATCGTCGCCGCCAAAAAATTAAAATCCATGACAGCCAAACCTACCTGATGTTCAGAAATCGATCCCACACCCGTGGTTACCGCATCAATCAACCCCGTCTTTTCCCGATAAGTTCGCAATCGTTCTTCGTAAGTAGCGACTCCCTTAAATTTTAAGGGATCAACCGCAGCCATGTGCGCATCGTATTCTTCAAACGACCCGGGGTTGACAAGATTGGCAATTCGTTCCTGCGAACCCATTGTGAAGTGGTAGTCACATTTGGAGCAGACAAAAAGGTTCTCCGCTAAAACAAGGTTATGAATGACCTCCCTGCAAGAAGGACATTTGGTCCATAAGCCCTCCGGAATCTCCTTATTTTTTCTCCCTAACGCGTTAAATACAGGCTTCTTAAAGATAGGCATATAATTTAGGCCCTTGCCAACGTAATTGCACTCACAGCACGTGCTCCCCCGGCAAGTAATGTTTTAGAACATTCCTCCAAAGTCGAACCAGTTGTCAATACGTCGTCAACTAACATTACAGACAAACCAGTGAGCAGGCTATTCTGCCGTAAGGTAAAGGCACCACGCAAGTTTTGCCTGCGCTGGCGCCGATTTAAGAGTGTCTGTGATTCGGTAAAAACCGATTTCTTCAACAAAGTTCCATAAGGAATGCCGGTGCGTCTTGACAGAGCTTTAGCGAGTCTTGCGGACTGGTTAAATCCGCGTTCTCGTTCACGGCGTGAGTGGAGTGGCACGGGCACCAATATTTCGGGCGGCTGGAGCGTTGCCCGCCGGTCCCTCCACGCATGGAAAATGAGCTGCGACAATAAAAGCTCCAATCGGCTGATCCCATGGTACTTAAACCGATGTATCAGTCGCCGCATCACATCATTGGCTTCGTAACCGCAGATAGCAAACTGAAAATGAAAGTTGCGAAGGCGACAATCCGCACAAATCAATTTTTGAGAGCTCCGGCCGCTGACCGGTAGGGAACAAACCTGACAATAGGGAGAACGAATGCGGCGGAGCTGTCTCACACAATTCCTGCAAAGCAACCGTCCGGGCTTTTGGCACGATTCACAATGCGGGGGATAGAGCAAGTCAAGCGCACTTTGTAGAAGAATTTTGATGGGGACGACCATACAAATAACCTCGGCACAAAAGAAATGTGACACAAATTGACAAGATCGCAAAAACTCCTACCGGTACCATCCCCGAAATCACATTGGGCCCTACCCAGGGCAACCCAATCGGAGTCATTGATTCAAATTCTATAAACAGGTTGAATGTTTGGATAGCGAAAATCCATCCCGCATGCAATCCGATTGGCAAGGCCAAAGAACGAGTCCGTTCCACCGTCCAGCAAAGGAGCAGCCCCATAGAAAACAGGGTTGCGAAAGCGAATAGTAATAGGGGAAATGGCGGAGCACCGCTGAAAATGCGAGTGAACTGGTAAAATCCACTCCACATATTGAGATTCTCGGAAGAGCCACCTGAAGATCTTATGAAATGCAACACTGCAAACAGCGCTGAAGTCCATACCGCAGAAGCAAAAACACCGAACACCCGGCGGCTAAACCCATAGAGAACGCCCCTAAAAAGAATTTCTTCCAAAAGAGACACTGCAATTGCTGAGCCAGCTTTGCTCAATAATTCGACAGGCTCTATTTCATAATCTTCCAAGTAATAGATACCAAAAGAGATGTATCCAACCATCAAAACGCTGACCGTGAGTAGTCCGACAAAGAGCCCCCAAAGAAAATCGACTCGCCATCCGGGGTTTTTTTGAAGTCCCAGATCTCTCAAACTTGAAATTTTCAGAGCAATTAACAACGGTCCTATCGCTATCAAAATACATACCAGGAGAACTCGGCTAAAAACCCGGTGAAAAGGAAACTCCTGCAACCAGGAGGAAACATGAATCCCTTGTATGAACCAATAAATAGGCGGCGCAAGCAGAGCGGAAACCACCGCCACACTTACCAAGGTCACAGCAATTTTTATTAAAGGAGCCACATCAAATTTGGGTCACTGATCCACAAGCTCATGTAGAGTTTTTCATTATAAAAATGAACGAAAATACTGATTCAATTATAAGTTGGGACAAACAGCACACTTGGCACCCATTCACCCAAATGCAAGCTTGGTGTGCCCCGGACCACGAACCGCTGGTATTGGTAGAGGGCCAAGGAGCAATTTTAACGGATAGTCGCGGACGCAGTTACCTAGACGGAAACTCATCCATTTGGACGAATATCCATGGCCATGGCCACCCTCGAATCGTGAATGCAATTCGCCAACAATTGGATGCGGTGGCGCACGTTTCTTTCCTCGGCTCTACCAATGTTCCCGCAGCTCAGCTTGCTCATCAGTTAGCAGCTCTTTTTCCTGAGCAAAAGCTACCCAGGACTTTTTATTCCGACGATGGTTCCACTGCCATTGAAGTAGCTTTGAAGATGGCCCTACAGTTTTGGCAACTTCAAGGTGAGCCGCAACGATATCGAATAGTTGCTTTTCAGGGTGCCTATCATGGCGATACCGCCGGCGCGTCCAGTTTGGGCGGAATACCGCTTTTCCATGAGCGATTTCAACGTTTTCACTTCCCGGTGGAGCGCGTCGCTTCCCTGGAGGAACTGGTCGCCCTCCCGGCCTTTCACCAAAACGAAGTGGCAGCTATTGTCATCGAGCCTTTGATTCAAGGAGCTGCTGGCATGCGCCTTTGGCCCCAAGGCATGCTAGCAGAACTCCGCAACCTTTGCGATTCGAACGGAGCCCTCTTGATTCTGGATGAAATTTTAACCGGATTTGGACGAACGGGAACTCTCTTTGCCTGTGAGCAAGAGCACATTGTACCGGACCTTCTTGCTCTGGCCAAGGGGCTGACCGGCGGCTATCTCCCCCTTGCCGTTACATTAACTACAGCCCGCATTTTTGAGGCTTTTCTAGGCAAATTCGAGGAACAAAAAACCTTATATTACGGGCACAGCTATACAGGCAATCCAGTTGCCTGTGCTGCGGCATTAGCCAGCCTGGAGATTTTTCGTGAAGAAAACGTATTAGAGAAACTCCAAACTAAAATCAGTTTTTTGCGAGAGTTACTCAACGATTTGAAATCGATGCCCCACATTGCCGACATCCGCCAATGTGGCTTTATAGCGGGCATCGATGTCCGTCAGCCGTCCGGAATTCCCTATCCTTGGCAGGCACAAACCGGAGCTCGAATTTGTGTGGCTGCGCGTGCTTACGGACTCCTGACACGCCCTATTAAGGATACCATTGTCTTGATGCCACCTCTCTGTACAACCGAAGAACAACTCCTAACAGCTGTAAACGCTGTGCGCCAAGCGGTCCTCCAAATTTGCGGAAATTGAGTCGCCAAGACAAAGTCGATATCCAATCCCATGAGTGGCTTTTAGTTGGCTAAAAGCCCCATCTCTTCTTCCTCTGAAGAGACATATTCCGAAACGCTTTCTGCAACATCTTCATCGGTCAATTGGATAGATTCTTCTTCTGATTCACTTTCCGAAGATTCATGTACAACAATCATGGCTGGGCCCTCCTCCTCCGCCGCACCTTCTATATGCCGCTCAAGGTCATCCCATTGAGCTTCTATTACAGGTTGAGGGTTTTGGAGATCACAACCTTCATCGACATTCGTGTGGTCTTCTATTGTTTCCAGAGTGCCGCACGTGGAATTTTCTGCAACCGTATTTGTATCTGGTAAGTTTTCTCTGCCTTCAGAGGAGTCTGGAATTCTTGATGGAGCAATATCTTCAAGAAGACTATCCCATCGATCCCCCGTTACTGCGCATAGCGAGCTCTGTAGATCGCCGTTCTGCTCCGCGGTCATTGGAGCAATATCTTCAAGAAGACTATCCCATCGATCCCCGTTACTGCGCATAGCGAGCTCTGGGGATCGCCGTTCTGCTCCGCGGTCATTTCCTTGGCATCCGTATTGTGGTTCATTGTTTCCACGGTGTCATAGAAAGCTTCTTCTGTAACTGCATCCGGAACAGAAATATAATTCTCAGCCAGAACGGGATTCTGATTTTCCTGAGCTTGTGCTTGCTCTGGCATCCCATCCGGATTTCTCTGCCTGAGGGCCTCTTCCACATTCCCCGACGAGCCCTGTCCTGTTTCGTGAACTCCAATACTTCCTCCAATTAGCTGATTATAGACGTCTTCGGGGCTGTATTCAGGGGTTGAGACATAAAATTTCGATCTTGTTTCTTTTTTTTTCACCGGTGAAAAAATTACGAACACCATGTGCCATCCTCGTCACCCCGTTTTTCCAAGACGGCGATGCAATAGGAGAGGCAGCAGGTGCTGGAGCATGAGCTCCCCTCCGAGCAAACCGTGTTGCCCCCTGGCGGTTGATATGCCCTCCCACATTATGAGAAATATTAGGGGAAGAAAGAGACCTGAGCATCTGCATCTTCTCAAGATACACAAAATTCTTACAAATTTTAAATAACTTATTAGGTAGTTTGCCCCCTCGAAAACGTATTAAATTCTACTCACTCCATTGCAGTAATACATACGCAACCTAAGCCGTGGTATTTGAAAAGCTAAATGGGTAACTTTTCTCCTGATTGGACATCAATATGCTTTGTCGTAGGAATTCGAATAGCTCTTCTTCCTCTACTAATTCTGCTTCTTCGTCTAATATTCATTATTCTTCGCATAATAACTCTCGTTCTTCCTCTAATAGCTCGCTTGCCTTTGAAAGTTCGCACCTAGCTTCCTCCAATCCAAAGATCTCTTGGAGAAAAATGCCATCCCCCCCCTGTAAGGGAAACTAGCAGTGTGGCGACAACTACATGCAGCGGCTGATCCGAATCTCAGTTTAGGGAGTAGTCACATGGCACCACCGAGCAGGTCTGTAATCTCGCAACATCATCAATCTGGCAATCGAACCGATTCGGAAAGACGGCCGCCCCATAACTCAGATGCCATGGATGAAACATCTAAATTTCGGAGATGAGAAAATAGACGAGAGGCATTTTATAACGCACATCCTGATGACGCATGCAATGGCTTCTTGTTCTGAGCGACCCCAGGGCGCTGAAGAGCGAGATCGCTTCCTGGCGAGGGTGGAGAGTTTACAAAAACAGACAAAGTCTCGGGAACTTATAATAAGAGCTTCTAATATGGGCATGGAGGAATGCCGTCAACTTTGCAAAGAATTAGAAGAGCAATTTTTGAAGGAATTAAGAGATATCCTGAATACCAATTTGCCCAAAGAATTCAGTAATACGATATGGGAATTCCCAGCAGATATTATGGAATTAAGAACTCAATTTCTGAAATTAATAAGAGAAGCCGTGGTGTATGAAAACCGCTCATTCCGGCAGAAGCAGAATGAGCTCCTCTGGTGGATACAACACCCATTTTCACCGTGTGGGGAAGATTGTTTCGATAATAAATACTATTTAAAGCGCGACATTCAGAGTTACCGCCAGCATCTCGACAAAGCTCAAATTGAGGACATTGACAAGATCTCGGCTCAGCAAATTCTACAATCTCGCAAGGAAAAAATGGAAGAATTATATTCCGAGTTTATTTTTGATCCCTCCATTCGGGACACCTTCAATAAAAAACTAGCTGTTTTAATAGACGATTTTTTTGACAAAGGCTATCAGAGCAAACTGAAGCACACATTGACCAACTTCGTTGTAAATTGCGGATGCGGCGACAATGATTCTAGTACTAGTGACAAACTGAGACTCCTTTTGCAAGAACTACATGATCAGAACGAGGAATCTCACAAAAAACTCAATTATGCCAAACACCTTCTTGAACTAGAGAAAATTTTTAACAGCGTCCCGCCAGATGAAAGTATTGAGTTTATTATATGGAATTCCCCCAAAAAAGTAGACAGCTAGAGAGCAGAAAATTGGGATTAATTTAGAAGGAAAATAGTTTTTT
>PSRL01000102.1 GCA_003176035.1 Verrucomicrobiota bacterium | reverse complement strand
CAAAGAGATTGGCGCGATGAGCACAAGCAGCGACAATAATTCCGTGAGTTTTCGTCATGGCAACACTGGCTTTACACCTCTTTTCCTTTTTCCTCCAGTTATTTCCTTGATGTAGAGCTTTTTTCAGGGACAACATAAATAATGTTTCCTTTATTGCCGCGGTGAAAGCATCTGTTGAGAATGCCGATACACTGCCTAGAGAAGGTTAGTATTTTTTACGCCAATTCATTAAAGTGGAAGCATCAGAGATGCGGGCCCACAGCAGCTATCCAAATGGATTTCTTGGCCAGAAAGTTTCCCCGTTTTGCTCAAAAGTTGTCCTTGAGAGGGAAAAAGGAAAAGTGAGCGCAAACAACCTGTTGCGTGTAAGGCAAATTCGGTATTTATTGTCCTTGCCAGGAATAGTCGGGATGGGCGTATCAGCGCTTGCCCTGTTTATTGGCTTCCGTATGCGGGCCTGAGCTTCTCTCATCTGAAGCAGAGCATATGATCGCTTCCAGAATATTTATTAATTGAATAGTTACATGTTTTTGCCAGATTCTGCAGCCGCCGGACCTAACAAAAGGCCGGCAACCTCATGGCAATTTTTTGCAATATGTAACTATGTGATTAATAGATGTTTTAGGAAACCGATGGAGCCTGCATCATGCGTTCGAGAGAATCCCCCCAGGCGGAGTACAGGTTTTCAAGCGACCATTTCCAAGGGGTCCCCGCAGCTGTAATGCATAAAAAGGGCTCTTCAGTCGTTGAGCCGATGCATTGAGCGGGCACTTTCTTTTCCTCAAGATAGGACAGTATTCTTGGCACCTCGCTCTCCGGGAGGGAAATCAGGATGCGGGACTGAGATTCGTTAAAAAGCATCTGATCGGCTCGGAGTTTTTGCCCGCCGTTCAAATTGTCCAGATTGACCATGGCGCCAACTAAAGTTGGCCCTGAGATTGCAGACTCCGCCAAAGCAACGGCGAGACCACCTTCGGAACAATCGTGCGCACTGTGCACAACACCCCTGCGGATCAGTGCAAGCACAGCTTGTTGGACTGCAATTTCGCGGCCATAATCCAGCTCAGGAGGGGGACCTTTTTTACAGCCATGGATGATTTTCAGATAGTGCGAAGCTCCAAGTTCATCCCCTAATAGGCCAATGAGTAACAAGGCATCTCCCGATTTCTTAAAAAATTGTGTGGTAATGTGCTGGGGATCTTCAATCAGACCCACCATTGCGACGGTTGGAGTGGGATCGATGGAGCCTGTTGGGCTCTCATTATAAAGACTGACATTGCCGCCGGTGACGGGGGTGCCAAATCTCTCGCAGGCTTCAGCAAGTCCCTCCACAGCCTCTCGCAGTTGGAGGAAGTTTTCGGGTTTGTAGGGATTGCCAAAATTGAGGTTGTCGGTGACCGCCAGGGGCACGGCTCCCGAGCAGGCCAAATTTCGTGCGGCCTCCGCCACAGCAATTCGCGCGCCATTGCGTGGGTCCTGTCGACAGTAAAGCGCATTGCAGTCTGACGTCGCCGCCAGGATTTTATTAGCTTCGCGCACTATAAAAACGGCGGCATCAGAACCTGGCGGCACTGCGGCCCCCAGGCGCACGCTGTGGTCATACTGCTGCCAGACCCATCGTTTGGAGGCTAGATTGGGATCGCCGAGAAGCTGCGGCAAAGCTTCTAAGGGGTCTGCCTGCGGGATTGCGTCGAGACGCAGCGGAGGGGGCGGCATCCTTTTCGGTCCCACTTCACGTTCGTAAACCGGAGCTTCATCAGCTAATGCCCTGGCGGGAATGTCCACTACCACGCGCTCGCCGTCACGAACACGCATTTTGCCGTCGTCGCGGACTATCCCAATACGCGAGTAGGGAAGATCCCATTTTTTGAAAATTTCGCTTACACGTGCTTCCTGTCCCTGTTTTACAATCACCAACATGCGTTCTTGGGACTCGCTGAGGAGGATTTCGTAGGGGGTCATCCCGGTCTCACGTTGAGGGACCAAACGGAGATCGATTTCCACACCCGTGCCGCCGCGGCTGGCAGTTTCGCAGGTGGAGCAGGTCAACCCAGCGGCGCCCATATCTTGAATGCCGGCCACACATCCGCTAGCTAGTAGTTCCAGGCAAGCTTCCAGGAGTAGCTTCTCGCGAAAGGGATCGCCGACTTGAACTGCGGGCCGATCTTGTTTGGATTGTTCTGTGAGTTCACGGGAGGCGAAGGCAGCTCCGGCCAGACCATCCCGTCCTGTTTCGGCGCCAACGTAAAAGACGGGATTGCCGACTCCCTCTGCCGCTCCTCGCGCAATTTGGTCGTGGCGAAGGATTCCAAGGCAGAAAACATTTACCAAGGGATTCCCGGCATAACTTTCGTCAAAATAAACCTCGCCGCCGACAGTCGGAATCCCCATGCAATTTCCATAATGGGCAATTCCTGCAACTACGTTGGAGAAGAGCCGTCGATTTGCCTTGTCTTTTTCGCCTTCAATAGGACCAAACCGCAGGGAATCGAGACAGAAAACTGGGCGCGCTCCCATTGTAAAAATGTCGCGAATGATCCCGCCAACGCCCGTTGCCGCCCCTTGAAAAGGTTCCACGGCGCTGGGGTGGTTGTGACTTTCTATTTTAAATGCCACCGCCCAACCGTCCCCAATGTCAATGACTCCTGCATTTTCCTCGCCAGCCTTAACGAGTACTCGGACGCCGGTCGTCGGAAATTTGCGAAGTTCTCGCCGGGAGTTTTTATATGAGCAGTGCTCACTCCACATAACCGAAAAAACCCCCAATTCCGTTAAAGAAGGTTCCCGTCCCAAAATGGTCAGAATTTTTTCGTATTCCTCAGGGGTGAGCCCGTGGCGCTGGATAATTTCCGGAGTAATTTTCAAAGTCGGACAGCATGAAAGACAGGATTTCCCAGTTCTGTCAACGTGGTGGGTGGAGCAGCCAATTTACCATGCTCTGAAAAATTTTTATTCCATCCGTGCTTCCTAAGAGAGGGTCACAAGCTCGCTCTGGGTGAGGCATTAATCCAAAGACATTCCGCTTTTGGTTGCAGATGCCCGCAATACTCTCGCAGGACCCATTTGGGTTTGCGGTCGTGTGGCCCTTGGCATCGGTGTATCTTACCAGCACCTGTCCTTCTGCGTTGAGCTGTCGCAGGGTCGCCTCGTCCGCATAATAGCATCCCTCTCCGTGAGCAATAGGCATACTCAGGATATCGCCGGGAGAAAGGAGATGAGTAAATGGCGACGCCGAGGTTTCCACACGGAGGTAAATTTGTTCGCATCGAAAGTGGAGGCCCCGATTGCGGATCAACGCGCCGGGCAGTAATCCTGTTTCGGTTAAAATCTGAAAACCGTTGCAGATGCCAAGAATGAGCTTTCCCTGTTCCGCCACCCGAACAACCTCACGCATAATTGGGGAAAATTTTGCGATGACGCCGCTGCGCAAATAGTCTCCATAGCTGAAACCACCTGGCAGGACTACGGCATCGTAACCGGAAAGATCCCTACTTTTATGCCAGACAATTTCCGCAGGGATTTGCAGACTCCGTAAAGCGTAGATGACATCCTGGTCACAGTTTGAAGCCGGAAACTGTAAAACCGCTAATTTCATTCTGAAATTTGGAGCGTATAGTCTTCAATCACCGGATTGGCCAGAAATTCTTGGCAAGCTTGGTTTAGCTGCTCCTGCAACTGCGTTTTATGGGTGGATTTCAATTCAATTTCGATGAACCGCCCCACACGCACGTGACTGACATCATTGAGTCCGAGGTGCTGGAGGGTTTGAGCCACCACAACCCCCTGCGGGTCCAAAACGGTGGGCTTGGGAAGGACAGTAATTATTGCTTTCATCCGACTTCGTCAGTTTCTTTCAGAGCGTTTTTTAATTAAATAATTACATGAATATTCAGTTAATAAACGCTCTAGGAGCCAAGGTAGCAAATGGAATTTCTTTTGCACAATAACTTCGCGGATTTCCTCAAGGCACTGAATGAGCATCAGATGTTTTTGCCTTTCCGGATTCAAAGGGAAACCAGAGTGGCGGCTTGGCGGCTGCCGGATTGCTTCAATCGGGTTCCGTATCAACAGGCTATTGACACCACGAGAGTCAATTCTAAAGCGTTTTTTAATTGAATAGTAACGTGTTGTTGCCAAAAAGGCGGCAACCGCATGGCAATTTCTTGCAACATGTAACTATTTGGTTAATAAATTCCCTAATACCGGTAATGATTTGGCTTATAGGGGCCTTCGACAGGAACTCCAATATAATCCGCTTGGGCGGGGGTCAATTTTGTAAGTTTCACTCCAATTTTTTCCAAATGGAGCCGTGCGACTTCTTCATCCAGATGCTTCGGCAAGCAATAGACGTCGACTTCGTACTCTTCCCGCTGTTGCCAGAGGTCAATTTGGGCCAAGACTTGATTAGTGAAGGAGTTGGACATTACAAAGCTAGGGTGTCCTGTGGCGCACCCCAAGTTGACCAAGCGTCCCTCAGCCAGGATATAAATTTGGCGGCCGCTAGGGAGGTCGTAGCGATCTACCTGAGGCTTAATGTTTAATTTTTTTACACCGGCATGCTGGTTGAGCCGTTCTACTTGGATCTCATTGTCGAAGTGCCCAATATTGCAAACAATGGCCTGGTCTTTGAGGTTCAGCAGATGGTTCAGCGTGAGGACATCACAATTGCCTGTGGTGGTAACGTAGATATCCGCTCTGCCTAAGGTTTCCTCTACGGTTGTGACCTCAAAACCTTCCATTGCGGCTTGCAACGCATTAATCGGATCAATTTCGGTGACAATTACTCTGGCACCAAAGCCACGCAGCGAATGAGAGCACCCCTTTCCGACATCACCATAACCGCAAACCACCGCTACCTTGCCTGCTACCATGACATCGGTAGCACGCTTAATTCCATCGGCAAGGGATTCCCGGCAACCGTAGAGGTTATCAAACTTGGATTTGGTCACGGAATCATTCACATTGATAGCAGGAACGAGCAATTTACCCTGTTGCAGCATGCGGTAGAGACGATGAACTCCTGTGGTTGTTTCTTCGGAAACGCCTTTCAGTTCCTTGACGACCTCATGCCAGCGAAAAGGGTTTTCCGAGTGAATTCTTTGAAGGAGATCCTGGATGATCCGCTCTTCCTGGTTGGCAGGGGGATTGACAACCCCACCCTCCTCCAATTCATAGCCCTTGTGGATGAGCAAAGTGGCATCTCCACCGTCATCCACAATCAATTGCGGTCCTTTTCCATCGGGAAAGGATAAAGCCTGATAAGTACACCACCAGTATTCTTCCAACGTCTCCCCCTTCCAGGCGAAAACAGGCACGCCGGCTTCGGCAATAGCCGCGGCAGCATGATCTTGTGTGGAGAAAATATTACAACTTGCCCACCGCAGCGATGCTCCTAATTCGCGAAGGGTCTCGATGAGAACCGCCGTTTGAATAGTCATATGCAAGGAGCCCATAATGCGCACGCCTTGCAAGGGCTTTGTTGAACCATACTTGGCTCGCAACGCCATCAGACCGGGCATTTCATGTTCGGCAATCGTAATTTCTTTGCGTCCCCAATCAGCGAGTGAAAGATCCGCTACTCGATAGTCAGTCTGAGAAGTCATGGTTTCAATGTTCATATGTGAGAGTGTCCGGAGTCAGATGTGAGGAGTAAAATGGCGACGGGGGTTTCGCTAGAGTTATGGATGTTGGTTTATATTATGGATGTTCACGCGTGGGGGTGCAGCCTCTAAAAAAAATCGGCTGCACCGGCTGGGGAAGCCAGTTTGATTTTTTCCACATGTTGCAAAATGGTATCTTCATCGAACTTTCCCACGGCTTCACGAAGTTCCTCGATTTTATCGGTACGTTCCCAGGTGAGATCGCTGTCTTTTTTTCCAAAGTGTCCGTAATTGGTGGTCTTAGAATAAATAGGTCGCAGGAGATCCAATTGCTCGATGATTTCGGCAGGTTTAAACCCAAATACGGTTTTTATAGCGGATTCAATGCGCCCTTCATCCACCTTCGAAGTGCCAAATGTATTGACGCACAAGCTCACCGGATCGGGATATCCGATTGCATAGGCAAATTGAACTTCGCATTGTTCAGCTAAACCTGCGGCTACGACATTTTTCGCCACATAGCGGGCCATGTAAGCAGCTGAGCGATCCACCTTGCTGGGGTCTTTACCTGAAAACGCACCGCCTCCATGCCGCCCCCAGCCGCCATAGGTGTCCACAATGATCTTTCGACCGGTAAGCCCTGCATCTCCCTGCGGCCCTCCAATTACAAATTTCCCTGTGGGGTTGATCAGGAATTTTGTTTCGTTACTCAATAATTCCCAGGGAAGAACCTTCTTGATCACTTCTTCAATGATGAACGATTCAATTTGTTTGTGCGAAACTTCCGGTGTGTGTTGAGTGGAGACCACCACATTGGAAATAGCAGTGGGCACATGGTCAGTATAAACGACGGATACTTGGGTTTTTGCATCCGGCCGCAACCATTCTACTGTGCCGTTCTTCCGAAGACGAGTCAGCTCCCGCCCTAATCGATGGGCAAACATGATGGGTGCCGGCATCAGTTCAGGAGTTTCCAAACAAGCATAGCCAAACATCAATCCCTGGTCACCCGCACCTTGCTCCGCAGTCTTTTTTCCATCCGCTTCCCGAGCATCCACCCCCTGTGCGATGTCCTGACTCTGTGCGGTCATCGCATTTAAAATAAATACCTTGTCCGCATGGAAGACATCATCGTCATTTACGTAGCCGATTTCACGGATTGCTCTGCGCGCAATTTCATGATAGGCAATTTGTGCGTTGGAAGTAATCTCCCCCCCAATGACTAATAAATTGCTCTTGGCATAAGTTTCACACGCAACCCGACTCTTGTTATCCTGAGCCAGACAGGCATCCAAAACTGCATCGGAAATGGCATCACATACTTTGTCGGGATGTCCCTCTCCGACAGATTCTGAGGCGAAGATGAATTGGCGAGGCATAGTGCAAAAATAAGCTCACATATCAAAATATGTCAATAACTTCATAAATTATGGACTCTCTTCTTCGAACACTCAAGGCCCTTTCCGAGCCTACGCGACTCAGGATTCTATTTCTCCTTCAGGAAGAGGAGCTTACCGTCGCGGAATTACAAGAGATTCTCGGCATGGGCCAATCGCGGATCTCCGCGAATCTTGCCCTGCTCCACCGCGAGGCATTGGTGACACAGCGCCGCGTGGGAAAGAATGTTTTTTACTCCGCAGCGAAAGCGCAAATTGAGATTTTAGGATTATTGCTCAAGGAGATTGTAAAAGAGCTTCCCGAGGTGGAGCGGGACAAAAGCGCCTTGATGTTGGTCTTACGGAAGAGGAAAGATAAGGCAACTGAATACTTTGATAAGCT
>PSRL01000004.1 GCA_003176035.1 Verrucomicrobiota bacterium | reverse complement strand
AGGTTTTTTTCGTTATAGTTGCGATATACGGATACTTGACCGATCGGCCCTCGATGCCTACTCTGACCAGACAGGTTATCTCGATGACGTCATCACATGATGCGTTCGGCAAGATCTTGACAATTTACCTTCACACACTTTGAGCTGGTTATTTTTTCGACGTTTTCTGGCGAAGCCTTTTCAGGTTGCATATTGCTGTCCGAGTTCTCCTTTTTTAACCCGTCGTGTTGCCAAGCGGATGGATTTTTCCAGGCCATTAGTGATCGTTGAATTGGGGCCGGGTGAGGGCTGCCATAGTCGGCATATTGCAAGGCAGATGTGCTCTAATTCGCGGCTAATCCTTTTCGAGTTGGACAAAGATTTTTGTCGGCATCTTCGCCGGCAATTTCACAATGATCCTAGGGTTACTATCTTGAATGTGGATGCTATGCGCATGGCCGAAGAATTAGAGCGTCTTGGCAATCCAAGATGCGATTACGTAATTTCAGGCATCCCATTCCTTGTCATCGAGGCCAATACGAAAATGCGGATGTTGGAGAGCATTCGCCAGGGCATGGCGCCCGGCGCCTCTTTCATCACCTATCAAATTTCATTGGAACTTAAGGAGTATGCGCGCCAATTTCATTTGAACCATCGCGAATATTGCCTATTCAATATCCCTCCTATCAATATCTTGGAATTTTTGAAGCCCATTGATTCATCAAGGGTGGCTCCAACCGCTTCCACATAATACCCGGTTTCTGCATAATTAGCAGAGAATGAAAGGCTTACAGGGTATTTTGGAAAAAATTTCTAATCGGCTCAAAGCCGCTTGAAAAGGAACATTGATTGTCAGAGCATTGGGGCTATGGGCAGCAATAACACCCTTAATCCTGAGCGGAGTAGTTTGACGGATCTCAGCAATGACGAGATTGCGCGCTATTCACGGCACCTCATTATGCCGGAAGTGACCATAGAGGGACAAAAAAAATTAAAAGCTGCTCGCGTTCTCTGCATTGGTACGGGAGGTCTAGGTTCTCCAATCGCATTGTATCTTGCGGCCGCTGGTGTCGGTTGTCTCGGGCTAGTGGATTTTGATGTGGTCGATTATTCAAATCTCCAACGCCAAATTCTGCATGGAACAAAGGATGTAGGGCGAAAAAAAATCAATAGTGCCCGCGATCGGATTAAGGACGTCAATCCCAATGTGGCCGTAGTGCTGCACGATTGTCTCTTCCACAGCAGCAATGCACTGGATATTGTAAAGGATTACGACCTGGTTATCGACGGCACCGATAATTTTCCCACCCGTTATCTCTCCAACGACGTCTGCGTCTTTTTACAGAAGCCGAATATTTACGGTTCAATCTTTCGGTTTGAAGGACAAAGTACCATATTTGCTCCTCACCTGGGCGGACCGTGTTATCGCTGCCTCTTTCCTGAGCCTCCGCCTCCGGGAATGGTACCCAGCTGCGCGGAAGGCGGAGTTCTAGGGGTCCTACCGGGAGTCATCGGTGTTCTTCAGGCTATCGAATGTATTAAGTTGCTCATTGGTATAGGTGATTCTCTCGTTGGGAGGCTTATCCATTTCGACGCTTTAAAAATGAAATTCCGCGAGTTTAAGGTCCGAAAAGATCCGTCGTGTCCTGTTTGCGGAACGCATCCCTCCATTACCGAACCGATAGATTATGATCATTTTTGTGGAATTCCCCAGGCGCAAGCTGCGGAGGAATCCGATCTCCGGATCCACCAAGTGAGCGTTGGAGAATTGAAAGCCAAGTTGGATGCAGGTGTTCCTTTGACTCTTTTGGATGTACGCGAACCCTATGAGTACGAGATCGCGCGTATTCCGGGTTCCTACCTTATTCCGCTCGGCGAGCTTGCTTCGAGACTCAACGAGCTGGATACCGCCGATGAAATCTATATCCACTGCAAAATGGGTGGACGAAGCGCGCAGGCACTTCGCCAGCTTCGAGATTATGGCTTTACCAAGTTACACAATGTCGAGGGCGGCATTTTAGCTTGGTCTGAAAAAATTGATCCGTCCGTTCCAAGGTACTGACTTCTCGCCTCAGGCGATTGACGAATTCGGATTTTATTCTGCAATTACTGATTCTTCTTCGCTTTGGCTGACGACGGGGGCTATGCCTTGAAGTTTTTTCCTGCTCGGAAGGTTTATAAGCTTAACGCCCATGGTATTGCGTCCAGCTTCACGAATTTCCGCCACCCGGGTTCGGACCATTTGTCCCCCTGCGGTAATCAACATGATTTCATCCTTATCGCTCACGGAAAGAGCCCCCACAAGATAACCGGTTTTTTCTCCGGTTTTCATAGTAATGATCCCCTTTCCACCGCGGGATTGGAGCCGATAATCATCAAAGGGCGTACGTTTTCCGATGCCATTTTCACCGGCGACTAGAAGCATCGCATCGGGGCGAACAATGGCAATTCCCACTACGGCATCACCCTTGTCCGGACGAATCCCCCAAACTCCGACGGTATCTCGTCCCTGATCCCGCAATTCCCCTTCGCTAAATCGAATACTCATTCCTTGGCGGGTTACTAAGACGACTTCATTATTTCCGTCGGTCAAGACTGCATCAATGAGTTCATCTCCCGATTCGATTTTTATGGCAATAATCCCGCCCTTGCGCACGTTGGCAAAATCGCTGAGGTTGGACTTTTTCACAATCCCACTTTTTGTGGCAAAGAGAATATGTTGTTTTGAATCCCACGTGTTGTCCTTTGCAGCCGCACCCGAACCGGTGACCTGAGATTGGATTCGCAAGGTTGCGGCAATGCTCTCGCCCGGTTGGAGATTGAGTAAATTGGCGATTGAACGACCTTTGGAAGCACGACCCATTTCGGGGATTTCATAGACCTTTTCTATGTAACATCGTCCGGCCTTAGTGAAAAACATCAGGGAATCGTGCGTGCTTGCAGTGAACAAATGCTCGACGAAATCTCCCTCTTGGTTCTCACCCACGCTCTCCCGAGTTGTCATCCCAATGACCCCTTTGCCTCCCCGTCGCTGGGCACGATATGCACTTACGGCAGTACGCTTGATAAAGCCGCCGTGGGTGATGGTAATGATACATCCTTCATTAGCAATTAAGTCCTCGATATTGATTTCACCCTCATCAGGCACGATTGCCGTCAAACGGGGGGTGGCATGCTTTTCACGAAGAGCGAGAAGTTCGGATTTGATAATGCCCAAGACGCGCATCTCTCGTGCCAAAATATCCACGAGATCCCGAATAGTTTTTAAAAGTTCAGTATACTCACCACTGACTTTTTTCTGCTCAAGACCGGTGAGTTGATAGAGGCGCAATTCCAGGATAGCATCCGCTTGGGCTTCGCTGAAACGATAGTGCCCTTTGACGAGGCGCTCCTCGTGTCGAATCAAAATTCCGATTGCTTCAACCTGCTTACGGGTGAATTCATAAGCCATGAGATGTGTCTTCGCTTCATCCCGATTAGCAGACTCACGAATGATGCGAATAAAATCATCTAAATTTTCCAACGCAATGAGATAACCTTCGAGCTTCTCCGCACGTTCTTCGGCTTGGCGGAGAAGAAAGCGGGTCCGGCGCAAAACAACCTCGCGCCGATGCTCGATGTAGCTTTGAATAGCTTCTTTAAGAGAAAGCAGCTTGGGCCGTCCGTGATCAATTGCCAACATCGTGACGGCGAAGGAAGACTCCAATTGCGTATACTTATAAAGATTATTGATGACAATTTTGGGGATTGCGTCTCGTTTTAACTCAACGACAACACGCGTATTTTCGTCGGATTCGTCCCTTACGGCGGTAATTTCCGTAATGATTTTATCATTTACCAGCTGAGCAATGCGTTCTACTAAGGTAGCGCGATTTACATTATAGGGAATTTCGGTAATGATGATCTGTTCTCGGCCCCCCTTCAGATCCTCCACGCCCGCTTTACCTCGTACTTTGACGGAGCCGCGTCCCGTTTCAAAATATTGACGGATGCCAGCAATACCGCAAATTTGGCAGCCAGTAGGAAAATCCGGACCTTTAATGTAACCCAATAAGGCATCCAATGTTATTGAAGGGTCATCGATTGTTGCGCAAATTGCATCGATGGCTTCGCCAAGGTTATGCGGAGGAATATTAGTCGCCATTCCGACAGCGATGCCAGTGCCACCATTGACGAGGAGGTTGGGAAACGCAGCGGGAAATACGGTTGGCTCGGTGAGACGCTCATCATAGTTAGGAACAAAATCCACCGTATCCCGATCCATGTCGTCCATGAGGGCGGCACCAAGTGAGGTGAGTCGCGCTTCCGTGTAACGCATGGCAGCGGGAGGGTCGCCTTCGACAGAGCCGAAGTTTCCCTGCCCGTCGACTAATGTTTCTCGCATCGCCCATTGTTGGGCCATATGGACGAGCGTCGGGTAAATTACAGCTTCACCGTGGGGGTGGTAGTTACCGCTCGTGTCACCGCAAATCTTCGCACACTTAATGTGCTGCTTTCCAGGAAATAGCCGGAGGTCCTGCATAGCATAGAGAATCCGCCTTTGAGCGGGCTTCAAGCCATCGCGAGCGTCCGGTAACGCTCGGGATATGATCACGGACATTGAATAGTCGAGAAAAGACCTCGACATCTCTTCCGCTACATCAATGAGATAAACTTTCTCGTTCTGCGTATACATCCCCTATACATCCAGGTTTCTTACGTTTAATGCGTTATCTTCTATAAAATTACGCCGCGGTTCTACAACATCGCCCATAAGGATACTAAACATTTTATCCGCTTCGACGGCGTTAGTTTCGTCCAATCGAACTTTCAAAAGCCGTCGCTTTTCGGGGTTCATCGTCGTTTCAAAAAGTTCTTTGGCGTTCATTTCTCCCAATCCCTTGAATCGCTTGATTTGGACGCCGCGACGCCCAATTTCCATGACTAATTCAAGGATCCTAGGAATGGCAAAAATTTCATGACGGATTGGTTTGTCCCCCTCTATCAGCGCAAAGATAGGTTTCTCACGAACGACATAATGGGAGATGTGGAGGCCCTTCTTCTCAAGTTCGCGAATCAGCTTTTCAACCAGCGAGGAGTCGTGGATTTCGACGAGCCGACCTCGGCGCCGCCGGGCGGCTTGAGAGGGAGGCTCTGCTTCCGAGGCGGCGTCCATCTCCTCATCAAAAAGGTTCAAATCGCGATTTTCTTTTGCAAATCCTCGCAACTCGTCCTCGTTATGAAAATATTTTGTTTCCTCATGATTGCCATCCCGGATTTTGACCAAATAAATGGGCAGCGCACCGATTTTAGTCTGGGCGGCAATATAGGCTTCAAAGTCTCCTCCGAGTTTTCGGATCGAGGCATTGTGTTTTTCCAAACGCTCCAGGAGCTCTAAAATTTCTTTCAGTTGTACTTGGGTAAATTCTTTGCCGTCAGCCAAGTTCACTAAGCGTACTTCTTCAGCGCCCAGCGCAATTAAAATGCGGTTGAGCTGAAGGTCGTCATCCACATACTCCTCGCGCTTCTTTCGCTTAATCTGATAGAGCGGCGGTTGCGCAATATAGACACAGCCCCGTCTTACCAGCTCCTGCATTTGCCGATAAAAGAACGTTAGAAGAAGGGTACGAATGTGCGAACCATCTACGTCCGCATCGGTCATAATAATGATTCGACCATAACGGAGTTTTTCAAAATTAAATGACCCTTCGCCTTCCCCACCGCCAATGCCCGTGCCGATTGCGGTGATCATGGTTTGAATTTCGGTATTTTGAAGCACTTTATCCAAACGTGCTTTCTCCACATTAATCAATTTGCCACGGATTGGCAAAATCGCCTGATAACGCCTATCACGGCCTTGCTTTGCCGACCCACCCGCGGAATCCCCCTCAACGATATAGAGCTCAGTAAGACTCGGATCACGTTCCGAACAGTCCGCCAACTTGCCCGGAAGACCACCTCCGGTCAGTGCGCTTTTCCGAACAGTTTCCCGAGCCCGCCTGGCTGCTTCCCGTGCTCGGGCAGCCGTGAGACACTTGTCGACAATCTTCTTTGCTACTGTCGGATTTTCTTCAAAATAGTTCATTAAGCCCTCATACACCGCCGAATTTACCACTCCTTCGACTTCGGTGTTTACAAGCTTAACTTTTGTCTGTGATTCAAAACGCGGATTGGGAAGCTTTACGCTCAGCACGCAGATTAATCCCTCACGCACATCATCGCCGCTGAGCGAAGGATCTTTTTCTTTTAAAAGATGATTCGCTTTCGCGTATTGATTAATGGCACGTGTTAAGGCCGTGCGAAATCCGGTGAGGTGCGTTCCGCCATCCGGATTGGGAATCGAATTGGCAAAACAGAGGATTTGGTCCGAATAAGAGTCATTATATTGGAGGACGACATCCACAAAAATTTCATCCCGCTGACGTAGGATAGCAATGGTTTTGGGATGGATCAGCTGCTTGTTTTCCCCCAGTTGGCGAACAAATTCACCAATCCCCTGTTTATAAAAGAATGCCTCTGATTGCGGCTTATGGGTTTCGTCCTCACGTTCGTCAGAAAGTGTGATCTCAAGTCCGGGATTGAGAAAAGCGAGTTCCCGCAAGCGCGAAGCGAGCCGCTCATATTTAAATTCCGTGGTGATGGTAAATATTTCCAGGTCCGGCAGAAATGAGATCGCCGTACCCGTTTGTTTTTTGTTTTTTAAATCTCCAAGGACGGTAAGCTTTTGCGTAGTCTTTCCGCGTGCAAATGCCATGTGGTAGATTTTTCCATCCCGCGAAACCTCAACTTTAAACCACTCGGAAAGCGCATTTACGCATTTCGCCCCTACTCCATGGAGCCCACCGCTGTATTTATAGGCTCCTTGGCCGAATTTGCCCCCGGCATGGAGATTAGTTAAAACCAGCTCCACTGTAGGCATCTTCCACTTCGGATGTACTTCCACCGGAATGCCTCGGCCGTTGTCACGAACGGAAACAGAACCATCGTTATGGATCGTCACCTCAATCCGGGTGCAAAATCCGGCAAGATGCTCGTCGATAGAATTGTCCAGAACCTCGAAAACACAGTGATGAAGACCCCGTTCATCAGGATCGCCGATGTACATGCCCGGTCGCTTGCGAACAGCCTCCAAACCTTCCAGCTTATCGATCTGTTGCCACCCATATTCTTGCGGGTGATTCGGATTTTTTTGAGAATCTGCCATGAACCGGAAAAAGAAAAATCAGACCTTTTCGGGTCGAAAGATCGCCCAAAAGTGCTTCAGTGTTCTTTTCAAATTAGAGGACCCCGAGCAATCTTTTTTTATCTCGATGCGTCCTCTCTCGAGCCGCTGCTGAGATTGTGGGATAAATTGCACAAGCCCTCTCCAGGCGACCTCACAGGGTGTTGATGGACCGGGCGAAGAATGTACGCCCGGCTTTTGATGGAAACCGGCTCCATCCCACAGGATAATATGCTCTGAGTCTTTATCGCTCTCAGCAATTTGGCTCTGGACTGTATCGGGTACAATCTGCCCGTTTTTTGTTTGTCTCCGTAATCCGCAGTATTTACCGGAACAAGGGGGGCTCTAAACTCAAATATATGTAACTAATTTTACATTAGGAACATATATTTTTTATATTTGCAAAGCCCTCCATCGTCATCCCAAACTGAAAGGAGGCTGTTGTTTGTTAAACGTACGCAGCTTAACCAAAAATAGTTAATTAAAAATTTCGTGGGTCTGTGCATTGGCCCATTCCTCTTTCAAGCGTATGGTTATTTTGCTATGTTACATTATATTAATTCCTATCACCCTCATCCTTCCTTCGCAGGTCCTAATTACGGCGGCAATGGGTTCTATCATCCCAAACCGCCTCAATTTAGTCTTACGCCGACTTCTCTACACCCAGGATACCCTAATTCCCAAAAATCTAATATTTATCCGATAATCATTGAAAAGTCATTTAGACCTCCGAGAGAAACACAGAGCACGGCAGTCAAGCCTTCTCCAATAGAAATTCAGGAAGATATCGACCTTTTTACGCTGGACCCCAATCGCGGCTGTCTTCCTTATTTCAAAGAGAATAATGGCAAATATTTTCTGATACCCACCAGCGGCATTAATAAAGACAATCTCCCTAATGGCACTCTGATGATTCCGCAAGGCAATATTTATTATCTGAAAAAACGAGAGGAAGCGGGATGTCCGGAGGCAATCCGAGCCACAGCGGAATATGCCGTGCTCTCGAGAGCTGATTTTGTTTCGCTCAAGAAAAAAGCTGGGGCAAATGAAGGTTCTGAGCCGGAGAGAGAATCCAAAGGTTCCCGCCATTTCTCCTCAGGCAATGATTCTCGAAGCTCTTATAATAACTGGCAGCGTAGCCCGTATCGTCTTCAGCGACAAGGGCCATCCTATCAACAGCAATATCAGGGAGCCTGGAATCACCCTAACACTCATCAACCTCGACCTTATTACTGGCAAAGAAGCGGAGTCTAAGACCTCTCCATAAGAATCACATGTCCGGAGAGCCTCCTTTTAGGGGCTCTCCTCTTTTGAAGGATGATCTTATCGGTCATTTCTCCAAAGGCCATTCTAGAACCTGATACCACTTCCGTAATTATGCATAGGGACGGCAGAAAGGTATCACAAATCCGTAAAACTGCCGATACTGTGAATAAGTTTGGAAGGGGTATCAGGTTCTAAAACGTATCAGATGAGGATACCATGCCCCCTCCTCGCTACTAATCCTATGTCATAATTGCTTCTTGCGTCGGTCGTCCGAGGTGTTGGGAGAAGACTTCAAAAAAGAGCCAGCAGCAGCTGGCTTGCAACCTGCATCAAGTGAGGTCATAAACGCTCTCAGAAACACCATAATTAGTGAACTACGATTTTGTCATAATAGGGGGTGGAAGCGCGGGATATGCGGCGGCAAGGACCGCCACTCACTCAGGCCTGCGCACCGCAGTGATAGAGGGGGGACAGGAAGTGGCTGGTCTCTGTATTCTTCGGGGATGTATGCCTAGCAAAACTCTGATCGAAACGGCTCAGCGTTATCGGACATTGCGCCGAGCGAAGGAGTTCGGCCTACGTGCGGAGAAAATTGCCTGGTCCGGGCCGGAGATTATAGCTCGCAAGCAACGATTGATCAAAGAATTTGCTGATTACCGGCGAGAACAGCTGGAAACCGGTGGATTTGAGCTGCTACGAGGCACAGCCACCTTTTTGGACCCTCATACTGTCTCAGTGGAATTTTTGAATGGAAATACTGAAAAAATCACGGCGTCGACCTTTTTAATCGCCACCGGATCCGTGATCCGCCAACCCTCGATCCCCGGTCTCGCTGAAGCTAAAAGCCTCACAAGCGATGATTTGCTCAATTTAGAGCAGCCGCCCGCTTCTCTCTTGGTACTGGGGGCCGGTCCTGTCGCCCTTGAGCTTGCCCACTATCTGGAAGCACTGGGAACCAAAGTCGTTATTATTCAACGCGGGAAGCATTTCCTCACAGGTTCCGATTACGACATCGCCGATACAATCCAACGAAGTGGTGAGGAACGTGGGATTCGCACATACGTAGATACGGAACTCCTCGAGATTCGCGTGGAATCGGATGGTTCCAAAATAGTCAGTTTCAAGAAGGACGGAAAGGTACTCCAGGAAAAAGCAGCCGAAGTTTTCAATGCTTTAGGAAGAGAACCAGCGATAGGCGGACTTGGGTTAGACAAAGTCGGCGTTGAATGTCAAAATGGTAAGATTCAGACCGCTTCCACTCAGCAGACTTCGGTTCCTCATATTTTCGCGGCTGGGGACGCCGCGGGGCCTTACGAAATTGTGCACATCGCAATCCAGCAAGGCGAAATTGCGGCCCGCAATGCCAGTCGATTCTTAGCCGGGGCAAGCTCGTCCATGGAAACCATGGATTACCGGATTCTTTTGTACGTGGTTTTTACAGAACCGGAAGCCGCCTTTGTCGGTCTCTCTGAGCAAGAAGCCCGCCAGCGGGGGATTCCTTTCATCTCATCTCGGCATTATTTTAACGACCACGGAAAATCCCTGGTGATGGGAGAAACTGTCGGATTTGTAAAACTGCTGGCATCGCCCGATACGAAAGAAATTTTAGGTGGGGCCGTGGTGGGACCGCATGCTTCGGACCTGATCCACGAAATTGCGGTGGCCCTGTATTTCCGCGCAACGGCCACTCAGTTAGCGTCTATTCCCCACTATCATCCCACCTTAAGCGAAATTTGGAGTTACCCTGCCGAAGAACTCGCAAGTTGAATTGACACAAATTATAAGTCGGTTAAGCTAAGGAAAAGTAACAGCATGAATCTTAATAACCTGATCTCCGCCATGCCCTCAGCGTCTCCCAATGCCTCCAAGAATGTACTCACTCGCGATGTTAATATTGAGGGCACGCTTCGATTTGAAGGTGAGTGTATTTTTGACGGAACAATTAAGGGAGAGATTGTCTCTCCTAACGGAGTTCTTACTGTGGGAAACTCGGCGAATATCAATGGGGAAGTTAAAGTGAAGGAACTTACCATCTGTGGCAAAGTGTTGGGCAATGTGACGGCCTCCGAAAAGTGCGAGCTCAAATCGTCCGCACAGCTTGAAGGGGATCTCAAGGCACAGCGCATCGTCATCGAAGACGGAGCCTGTTTTGTGGGAAAGTCGGAAGTCAGCCCGGGGAAAGTCGGAAAATTCTCTGAGCCCCAGCCGCGTAACAGTAATCATCACCCAGCAGCCGTCCCCGCAGAACCGGTTCGCAAGGCCAGTAATCCATCGCCAACTGTAGCATAACGCTAACTCACATGTGAAGAGCCTGTCCACATATTGGGCACTGCAGGGGCGTATAGTGCAGCGAATTTTTTCCCAGCCTTTATCTCAGTCACGCATACCATTAATATTGCCGTTGTCTGAAGCTTCGTCTGACGAAAAAAATCTCAGCGCTCATGTATGAACAAGATTTGAATGGGTCTTCAGCGTGCCCTCTGCGGTGTCGCGAGCAAAAAATCGGTGTTCCCCCCTTTTCCATATGGCAGGGATAAACGCCAGGCAAGCCACCTGTCCGCATTGTGGGCATACGCAAGCGGAACCCAGCCAATTTATATCCACGTTTTGCCGCGGTTGTAGCCGGTATTATTCAGTACGAAATGCCAAAACCGTATCCTTGGTACCAATACAAAGTAAAAGAACCATTCTCAACCGAAACCTCGTCTGTTATCGATGTGGACAACATCAACGGGTCTCAGCCTATGCCAAAACCACACTTTGCGTCCAATGCAACACGGCTATCAGCCTCACGAATGTCTCGATTACTCATTCGACTTCTCAAGAGATCGACACGCGAGGACAACTGACCATCTCTCCCACCGGCTATCTGGCAGGGGGGCTTTCCGTCTGTGGCTCCGCCGCAATTAAAGGTAAGCTTTCTGGTATCCTGCTATGCGAGCAAACCATACGGCTCTCTGGCAAAGGCCGTTATCGAGCCCAGCTTATAGCAAAATGCGTGCTCATCGAGCGAGATGCTGATTTATATTTTCATTTCCCTATCTGCACAGAGGAATTGATTGTTTACGGACAGTTGGCTTCCGCAATTTTATGTCGCGGTCCCATTCGAATCCGAAAAAAAGGTTTTTTGGAGGGGCCGGCATGGGCTCGCGCAATTGACGTCGCGAAAAATGGTCGCTATGTAGGGAATTTGCAGATCCATCAAGATGAGCCAAAAGAGTCACCGCGTATCTCATTTAGGGAATTTCCTGAGCTGAGTACAAATAAACATCGCCGCCGCATTGTTCCCGGAGAAAGTCCAATTTAACACTCCGTATCTGAAAAAGCGTGTTTAACCCCAATCAAGGTCTTGGGTAAAATCTCTCAGACCTCAGGAATCACCGCAGGAGGGTAGAATTTGTGACACCAATCAGATACAATTGACTTCAATCGGCTTTCCAAAAAAACCAATCCCAGCGAACATTTTTTGAGGATACTTAGTCGTCCCTGAAAAAGTCCTTTTGGCTAGAAAGCATCAATGTCCGGAGGCAATTTGGTAACGAAATTT
>PSRL01000108.1 GCA_003176035.1 Verrucomicrobiota bacterium | reverse complement strand
CCCGATAGGTCGGCCTGGATTTGCGCGGCCTCTTTCTCGCCCGGCTCAAACTTCCTCGTAAAGAGCATTGATAGGTCCGGGGTCAAGTAAGCGATGTGGACCGCGAAATCGTTGTTGTGCTTGAACCCCTGCGACTCAATCTGTGTGTAGAGACCTCGGGCCAAATGAATTGACTCTTGAACGGTGCGTAACTCGCTCTTGAGTTGACCCGACTGCAAAGCACGCACAATTTTTCCAACACGGGTCATGTTTTCCGCCGCCAGTTTCTGCCTGCTAACGTTTTTCATCTCACGTTTTTGTGTGCTGACCATGACTTACTCCGTTAATTTGCGCTCGATCTTGTTCAGGTGACCCCGGAGCGATATCACCAGGTTCAAATAACTCCTGCGATCTTCGTCATTCAGGTCAGGGGAGTCCTGAATGTCGAGTTTCAAATTCCGGGCCTCGTGTTCCAGCCTGTTTGCATTTACGAAGAATTGGCGCAGGTTCGCTGCAAACGCGCGGTCTTCGTCGCTCTCTTCGCGCTTCGTCTTCTTGGGGGGAAGTTTGGCGTATGCGGCATTTATCGTGGGAACTTCCTTGGTGCCGATTTTTGCGAATATCTCAGGGCATTCCTTCTTAACACGGAGGCCCATTTCCAGCTTCCGTGGAGACATGCCCACTTGCTCCGCTATCTTCTCCGTGACCTTGCCCGCTCCCTCTTGTGCGGGCTTGCCCGCCCTCATCCGCTCCTGTGCAGCTTTCCGCTCTTTCGATACTAGCTTTTGCGCGTTGTTGATTTGCCATACTTCCGTAAGGTGTCTCCGCTCTAGGTTCCGGGAGCGGACAAATTCTCCCGGCGTTAGCGGGCCGGTGTAAATCTCAGTCTTCGGCTCTATCTCTTTCCCCTTGGCCGCCAATATCCGCAAAGCTTCCATACGGTTTCGTCCGTCCAAAATCCGGGGCGTCTCTTCGTTTGTGAGCGTGATCGGGATTTGCTGACCGTTTTCCTCAATGTCAACCGCTAGGTTTGCCAAGTGCCAAGAGTCTAGGAGCGGAAACAACTCCGCTTCCGGGTGCGCCTCCAATTTCCTCCAATCGGTGTTCATGTAGCCAATCTACCCCACGTCCGGCGACGCGTCAAGACCTATTATGACCTCTTATGGGCAGCGCAGACGTTGCGCTAGGGTCCTCGGAGGGTTCAAGAAAAGGACGCAAATCCTAATTTGGAATTGTGGGGCTATGTGGTGTCATCAGTCTGCTCACGCATGAACAAACAACACATCATTGACGAAATCATGCGTGCTGCAAACTATCGGGTTGCGCTTCGGATTAGCGTGATCCTGCTTGCCAGTTACCTGCCAGCCATCGCGCCGCAAGGGCGAATCCCGTGGTGGCCCGGCGCTACGAATAGAATCTAAAGCCGAATGGGATCCTCGGTTTGTCATTTTGAGCTTGTCGAAGGATCCCGTATTTTGTTTTGGCAGCTTGGATCATTAAGGGAAGGCAAAACAAGGGCAGAACAACGCGGCTTCAGATTGTCGGCATGGCGATGGAACCACCCTTCTGTAACGCCTTTTGCACTTCATCGATATCCTTCTCAATGAAACCGCTTAGCCATTTCTCCGCTTCTGCTGTTGGTTCAAAAGCCAAATGATTAGCACTTCTTCGCCAGTAACGACCGTCTGACATTCGGTGAAATAGGCAGAACTCAGCGCAGACCTCGAGCAAATAGTAGGCCCATTTCAGATCTAGAAGCACAACCTGCAAAGGTATTTTGTCTTTGCGTATGTCAATGTGCCACGTGAGAGATGCCCTCTGCAGAGGCCCGATATGGACAAAGTGCTTCGAAAGCTCATCATACTGTTCCTTGATGTTTGGACCTGTGGGACCGAGGACTTTCGCTGCCTTGGCGATCGCCTTCGTCGACGACAATTGTCCGCTGAGATATTGGCTATGAATTGTCGGCTCGCTGTGGAGTTGGACAGCGAAAGCGCTGGCTTCTATGGAATTACGCAAGAGTATTCCCGTTTGAAGGAGCCTACCGTTGCGCCAGAGTTGATAAGCCGTGTGTATGGTCGTGTTCGCATTGCTCAAAATACCGACTATGTGTTGCTCCACGTTGGAATATGGCTTATGAGGAGCGACATCAAGGAGAAGCAGAATGCGAGCGTGTATCAAGCTTAGAGCAGCACTCGAACCTGGGAACGCCTGATCGGTGTGTGTCGCAGCCTGGCTGTCCCAACCCATCGAGAGATTGTCTCATGATGCACTCCTGTGCTGAGGCGGTGGGTATGAGGCTACAGGTGGTGCAACCGGCTCACAGAGCCCTTTGACGCGGTCGTCCCAAGCAGATAGCTTTGAAGGGAATCTGCGTTAAATTCTTGGGCTACAACTCCAGCGTGCACAGGTTAATCAAGAAACTAGCAAGGTTACTCAAAACCCTTGTGAAACTGTTTGCCTTACCCGAGCCGCTCATTAGCTGTGAGGTAGGAATGCTGTCAGATCACGAACTTCTAGGTTTAATCGACCGCAAGATCATTAGTGGTGTAGATGTGCCGCCGGATCCCTTCACAAGTGAATCGCCAATCCAACCATCATCGATCGACCTTCACATCGGTGGTATCTATCTCCCAGGCGCCTCTGCGGAGCAAGCCGGAGGAGAGAATCACCCATTGGACGATTACTTACTTCGTCCCGGAGGCACGGTGCTCATTCGGTCCTCAGAAATGCTGAGCCTCCTTGATGATGTGGGCGGTTTAGCATTCCCCCCTGCTCATTTCGCTGTTAAAGCCCTTCTAGTTACCAACGCTGGCCATGTGGATCCGGAATACAAGGGACCGTTGAAATTCACAGTGATCAACATGGGACATGAGCCGCAGCCCCTCAAAGTTCATGACCGTGTTGGGACTCTCATCTTGTTTAAGACAAGCCAGCAGCCTCGAAAAGGCTGGACGACGCGCAGAAATGGAGAACCGGGAAGAAGTCCGAATACCCGGGACCTCCGCTATTTGGCACCTGACTTTGCCGATATGACTGCTCGTGCGAGAGATATTGCTCGTGAGGAAGTCGCAGCTGCGAACACCGCGTTTCAAAGACTTGAGCAGCGGTCGAACCGATTAATCGCGATCACGGGGATACTTTCTAGCTTGTTTATCGCAGCGATCATCGCCTTCTTTGGCTTTTACTCGCCAGTTTCCAAGTTGGAGACAAAAGTGGACACAATGCGCGAACAATTTGTTGAAACTAAAAGGCTTGACGGAGCACTCGAGACGCTACGATCACAGCAGCAAGATTCCATAGGACAACGGATTAGGATAGATCGCCTCGAGGAAAGAACGGCAGTGCTCGAAAAAAAGCTTCGACCAAGCAAATGAGCAAAAATATTCGTTCGGAAAGTAGTCAGCGCGTACGCATATATCTCGTAAGCCGACCTTCCCTTAACATCACTGGCTTGCAAAGCTTTTTGTCTGACGAGAAAACCGAATGGCGTCGAACTCATCGTGCAACTCAAGCCGAAGAACTTGTGGAAGTAAGCGGACGCGTGTGTTACATGTCCTTCGGCGAGGCGCAGTCGCCGCGTGACACAAACGCATATATCGACAATCTGATTGCAATGGGTCACGAGAGCGTCTTAGAACATGCGTCCTGGACCTTGCTAATCTCTGGTGTCACCCGGGCATTTACTCATCAGCTGGTAAGACATCGCGCAGGGTTTTCTTTCAGTCAGCTTAGCCAGCAGTACCATGATGAGACAACTGCGGAATTCATCCCACCAGGACACTTAGCTCAATATCCGGCCGCTCGACGAGCGTGGGAAAATGCGGTGAATAACGCGAGAACTGCGTACGCCGAGATCTTAGAAACATTGAACGCAATGGAAGCGGATCAAGCTCATTCGATTCAAAAACGAGAAGTTAGGCGCGCAATCCGTTCAGCTGCTCGAAGCGTTCTGCCGAATGCTACTGCAACCAAGATCATGGTCACAGCCAATGCGCGCTCCTGGCGCTATTTCCTCAAAACGCGAGGTACCATTCCCGGCGATCTCGAAATGCGAAACGTCGCCGCGAGAGTGCTGGAGATTCTGAGGCCAGAAGCTCCAGCACTGTTCTCAGATTTCGAAGTTTCTGAACTCACCGATGGCCCGATCATTGTGCATACTGCGCACTCGGTGAAGGGTCGAAGCGCTACTTAGTTTTTCCCAAAAGCCAACGCAGTTGGGAACAACTCGTGCGTGATGGAGCCGATATGCTTTGCTCAGCAGCGTGGCCAAAACTCTGGAGGGTTAAGTAACCGATAGTTCAGAAATTTTTCCATGGCCTTTGATGACTGAGACAAGTTTAGCACCTTGTACTCGATGCCAAGGTCAGGATCGTCAACAATTTCTGCATAAGTTTTCGTCCTAGTTTTACCGTTAGGATCTTCCGGGACAAATACTGTATCCCAATAGAATTGAGTCTTCCCTCGCGGAAATTGAATAATAGTTCCCTTAGTTTCGCCGATAAAAGTAATCACGCTCTTTCCGTCGCAATAGGCTACGACGGCCCGCGCCGTTGCGGCTCTCCCGGCTGACTGCGTTTCCTGGACAAATCGACCCTTCAACGCGTTCCACATCGGTTTTGTAAGGCCGCCTGGGTATGATTCTGCCTCGTATCCATCAAAAACCAGACCTGCGTGCTCCACGATGCATGGAACTTTAAGCTGGCTGTATGCCTTCGTGACCTCCTCCATCACCATTGCTTCAATCCTTACTTCGAGGATTTCTTTTATCGGAACGGGCCTAATCTCAAAGCGAAACTTATCGCGCACTGCAGTTCCATCTGCTAAAACGTATTTATCCGCAAATATTCGATTTTCCTTCGACTTAAACTCGCTGGACGTCACATAAACGACTTGAATTGTAGTCTCCGCCATGAACTAACCTTTCATCGCTTCGAGGAGTTCAGCAATTTGACCAGTCTGGTCTCCGCTGCTAATCGGAATCACTTCTATGTTCCGCGCGCGAAAAAGCTCAATCTCAAAATCTGATGGATCAGCAACCGTGATGTAAGCCCGGCGACCAGAAGGAGCTCCTGGCAGCTTCTTGAAATTGACATTCATCCGCGTGAACAGGTAGGAAACGTTCGGATCCCTGAAGCTGTAGCCCAAAAAGAGAACCATTCTCCCCAGCATGTCCGATCGAAACCGATAGTCCATGACAGTCTCCAATGTTAAGCGCTGCTCGTAATCAAATTCAGAGAGCACCATATGTTGTGGAAAGTTAAAGTCACCGTGGAATTTGACCACTTCACAAACATCGCCCGCCATTGACTTGACCATATCCGACTCTACAGCAACCCTCTTAGACTGTCTTCCATTTAACATTAAGCTACGTTCAATAAAATCGTCGTAGTTAGTTGTATAGATCAGCTTGCATTTCACTAACTGTGCAAGCTTCTCGTGAATGGCGGAACGTCGCAGTGCCTCATCGGGAGGACGCATCTCGGCATATAGCCAATTAGTAAGCGGGTGAAAGCCTTCATTCTTCAGCTTAAAATATTCAAGTATCTGAAGATCTGTACCTCGCACTCGCGCGAGTATTGGGTCCGAAAAGCCTAGTTTGCGGGCAGCCTCATTAACCATCTCCTGCCAAGACGGACCACGTTTTTGCGGGCCACCTGGGTGGTCACGCCATGTAACCGACATCGATATACCGGCTCCGATGAACGGTATTAGCCTCCCCGCTTCGTATACGTCGCGCAGCTCATCTGGACACGTGACGGCCATGGTCAGTTTCTTTGAGCCAGTATTCTCGTTAAGGAATGGGTGTGCCTAATTTGATTGTGGGGATGTACCTCTGTCAAATCTGAATCGCTGGCTTCGAGAATCCTCCAACCCTTGTAGTAGGCGAGCAGTGCATCATGATCCAGCAGAGTAGGTGCAAACCCCGGATGAGCCGAAAGGTCCTGAGCGCGCGAGTTGAACGCACACAGAATATTGTAGCCACTATCCTTCGTGGCACTCTGCAGGATTCGCACTGTATCCGTGATTTCCCCCGCTGAAGCTAAACAGTGTAGCAGTCCGTATGCAATTACGATGTCGTACTTGTCCGTAATGTTCATCGTGCGGACATCGGAAAGTTCCCACTGAATTCCGCTGATGGCCCCAAATGCCGATTGACCGTTTGCTAGGGCGGCTTCCGATATGTCGACGGCTCGGACGAGTGCTCCACGCTGCGCTAAGAAAGCTGCATTCTTTCCCTCGCCGCAGCCTGCATCCAACACGCGGACACCGGAGAAGTCTGTCACATACTTTTGGAGACTACGAACCAATCGTCCTGGGTCTCGCCCCCAAAAGCAGTTTGACGCCAAATATCCTAAGTCGTAGTCGCCGTTCATCTTGTAACCAGCCCTGATACTTCTTGCATTAGTTGGCGGACGGCATCCCGGTAGCGAAACTCTCCGGTCCAGTTATAGAGGACAGCGTCTGCCAGCCCAATCATTCCCTTCACTTCTGCTTCGACAGGTGAATCATTGACTCTTAGGAAGTCATGTATTGAGAGGTCCCTTCCACTTCGAGCACGGTAAAACTTAAATGCTAGGTTTGGCGGAGTGTGAACATACAAGAGTGCCACCCGCCTGTCTTGAGCTCGTGCCCTCAATTCAGTCAGCGTCGCTCGTTGCCGAATTCCGTCTATGAGCGCATTTCCATTCTCAACGCGCTCCACCCGGTTCCATATTTCGGCAGCAAGTCGTGCAGGACCATCCTTCTGTTTAATGAACTCCCACGCTGCTTTCTGAAAGATTTCACGAGATGTTTTTGGCACGGACGGAATACCCAGGATCTCTGCAACTACTTTTCCGCTATTTATTTCCGTATATCCAAATTCCCGCTTTAGAACCGACGTCGCGACAGATTTCCCGCTTCCAAGTGTTCCAACGACACACAACAGGTTCGGTCGCTTGAATGGAGTTCTTCGCCGAATAAGATATGAGGGCTGCGTATGAATAACCGAAGGAAAGAATGCTGTGAGGCAAAGTTGGGACCAGTATTCAAATTCGCGCATCTCGTTCCCGAGCGAGTCGGGATTCATCCACTTCAG
>PSRL01000040.1 GCA_003176035.1 Verrucomicrobiota bacterium | reverse complement strand
CTCGTACGTCAAACCCGCCACAATCTGTTAGTTTTGTGCCAGTGATTTCCGATGAAATATCACCAAAAAATTAAATTTCCGCCGCCGTTGTCGTAGGAAATATTTTGAAAAGAAATGAAGGCGGCGATATCCGGAGGTTTTTGTTCCGCACAATCGGAAGATACTGGCACCGGCCAGCCTGGTGCGATGGGAGGGGAAAAACATGAGATTAGTTAGTGAAAATTTATAACTCACATGTCTACAGTTAGTTATCAAGAAAAAAATAATCTCTGAAAGGCTTCTGAATTCGCTATAAGAGACGGAGCACCTATGCAGCAATTAATACTCAAGGCACGCGGTGTTGAAATTCCATTAGGTAAGCGTCCTCTGGTGATGGGAATTTTAAACATCAACGACGATTCCTTTTCAGGGGATGGCTGTGCCGATCCGGGAATGGCCGTCCACCGAGCATGCGAAATCTTAGCGGCGGGAGCAGATATTGTGGATGTCGGAGCGGAGAGTGCCCGTACCAATCGCGCTCCCATAACGGTGGAAGAAGAAATCCGGCGACTCCTTTCCTTTGTACAAAATTTTGATTCGGTTGTTGCCAGCATCCCCCCACGCAAGTATGTCCCCCTACTTTCCATTAATACGTGGCGGCCCCTGGTGGCACGGACTGTCCTGGCTGCCGGAGGGCACATTCTCAATGACATCGGAGCGCTTCCCTCTATGGAAAATGCACACACCTGCGCTCAGTACGGTGCGGCGCTTGTGATCATGCATTCCATTGGTCAGCCCAAAGTGTCGCATCGGCATGTCCGATATCAGGATGTTCTTGAGTCCCTACAATCCTTCTTCGAAGAAAAAATCGCAGGCGCGCTACAAGCTGGAATGGACAGATGCGGACTTGTACTCGATCCAGGCATCGACTTTGCAAAGCAAGATCAGGATAATTTAGCCATTTATCGTCAATTGAAAACCCTTCACACCTTTGAGCTCCCCATCCTTCTGCCAGTATCACGCAAACATGTCATTGGCAGTGTGCTCGGCATTCAAAAACCCGATGAACGTGATGCTGGGACGGTTGCCTGTATCGTTTCGGGCTTGTTGAGGGGAGCCTCCATCTTTCGGGTGCATAATGTGCGGGCCGCCGTCGAGACGCTTAACCTTATGCAAAACGTCTTTCCTTCAACTTCAGCGACAGCCTGAAGATCTTGGCTCTGGTGGCTACTACCATTTGCCATTGCAAGAAAACGAGAACCTCTCCCAAAATTTAGGAAAACCGTACGGGGACCCCTTGGGAGGCGAGAAATGTCTTCGCATCCGGAATGGTGTATTTTCCGAAATGGAAAATACTCGCCGCCAAGACAGCATCAGCTTTCCCTTCCGTTAAAACCTGAGCCAAGTGCCCCAAATCGCCCGCTCCTCCGCTAGCAATCACTGGGATTTTCACAGCTTCGGCAATAGTTCGCGTCGCTTTGAGATCGTAGCCTGCGCAGGTGCCATCCGCATCCATACTTGTTAAAAGGATCTCGCCTGCTCCCAAGGCTTCTATGTGGGCGGCCCAAGCCACTGCCTCCCAGGAAGTGGGATTGCGCCCTCCATGCGTATACACTCGCCAACCAAATCCGGGCTCGTGTTTGATATCCATTGCCACGACAATACATTGCGAACCAAATGCTTCAGCCCCGCGGCTGATCAATTGCGGCTCGTGGATCGCCGCGGTATTGATGCTGATTTTGTCCGCACCGGCTAAGAGGAGAGCACGGATATCCTCGACATTTGCAATGCCTCCGCCCACAGTCAGGGGCATAAAGCATTCGTCCGCAGTCCGTTCTACGAGATCAATGAGCGTCTTCCTCTTGTGATATGACGCAGTGATATCCAAAAAAACCAACTCGTCGGCTCCTTGTTTGTCGTACATTTTAGCACATTGAACCGGATCTCCGGCATCCCTAAGTTCTAAAAAACGGGTGCCCTTAACCACTCGACCATCGGCAACATCCAAACAAGGAATAATGCGTTTTGTTAGCATATTTATCGTATCACTTTTATAATTAGTATTTTGTAAAAAAAATAACCGCTGATTGAAACTTTGGTTTTAACTTTTGTATTTCGAACTATGATACCGGGCATGGAGCGAGGTGGATATCAGTGGTGGCGGTCTTTGGCCATCCTCGGCATTTTGATTCTGACTTCCTGCGAAGGGATGGATTACTATCATGGAACCGGAAAATTTAACACGGTGGTCCTGGATGCCGGCCACGGAGGTTATGATATGGGTGGGCGCGCTGTTTACGGGGAAATGAACGAAAAAATCCTGGCTTTGGACATAGTTAAAAGGATCAATGCTATTCTCTGTCATAAAGGCTATCACACTATTTTAACCCGTACCGACGACACGTTTATTCCCTTAGGAAAGCGTACTGAAATCTCTAATCACACACCAAATTCAATTTTTGTTAGCATTCACATCAATTGGTCCCGCAATCGGAGCGCCCATGGTTTGGAAACCTTCTATTATTTGCCGAATTCGCGTCGCCTGGCTACCAATATTCTACGCGAAATAGGTCAAGTGTACGCAACTCCTATTCGAGGGGTCAAATTTGCGCGGTTCCACGTGCTTCGCTACAATTTACGCCCAGCCGTACTCTGCGAGCTCGGTTTCGATTCCAATCGTTTTGAAAATGGCCTGCTCCGAAAGGCTCAGCACAGACAATCCTTAGCCGAGGCGGTCGCTCGCGGCATCATTCTGGAAGCGGAAGGACGGATTCCTTAAAACTTGGACTCCTCCAGAAACTTGCGCATATCCGATGGCATTCCACATTCCCAAGCGGCAGAAAAATCCTGGGATCCTGGCTGAAGGGACAAAACATCTATTTGCATCCGTGTGGAGTGTAACGCATGACGTTCCATTCGGAGAAGAGATTGAAGGACTGAGCTCCATCCTTCCGCAATAAATTTCAGATAGCACTGCTCGCTAACGCCATAGAGTTTATCACCTATCAGCGGATAGCCCAAGTGAGAAAGATGGACCCGAATCTGGTGCGTTCGACCTGTAAGGGGAATTGCTCTTACGAGGCTAATTTTGCCCGCCAAGGGGTGTGTCAGCCGCTTTTCCACGCGAAAAAGGGTTTTGGCTGGGCGTCCCGAGGGATGGATAGCTCGTTTTAACCAGACGGCACTCGTCGCAACCTCGCCAAGCCGCAGAATTGGCAGAGCAGCTTCAAATTCATCGGCAGCGGGCCACCCCGTCACAATCGCCAAATATTCTTTGTGAATCTTTCCATTTGCCATGGCTTCAGCAAGATCAGTAGCCGCAAGGGAAGTTTTTGCCACCAGTACGATTCCACTGGTCTCCCGATCCAGACGATTGATGAGCGCAACTTTTCCGCCATTGATGATTTCGAATGCAAGGAGCTGTTGTAAGCCATGCCAGAGTGTGTAGGGTCCATGCGGTTTGGTTGGGTGGCTGAGAAGGCCGGCGAATTTATTGACAACAATCCAGTCTCCGGCCTCGGCAAGAATAGCGAATCCGCCGGAATGATTCGGTTTATTGAGGGCGGATGCAGTAATCATAATTTGTGCTGGCTTTCCCGGTTAAATTTTGGGGATAATCCTCCTACTTGCCGACCGAATTCATTCCAATGGAAGAATCTTCTCACAAACCTAAAAGTTCTGCTTTAGAAGAGGGCTTGATGTATACCGACACCCTTTCTAAGTTTAAACTTTTTGCCGGTTTCCACCAAGGGGAATTAGAATCCTTAGTTGGTCTGAGCGATGTTATTACGGTTCCAGCAGGCACGGAGATTGTAAAGGAAGGCGATCCGGGATATTGCATGTTTGTTATCCTAAGTGGTAAAGCAAAGGTGTTTCAAAAGGTTGCTGCAGATGAGGTTCCCCTGGCGGAACTGGCTGCGGGAGATTTTTTTGGGGAAGTTTCACTTGTCGATGATGGAGTTCGTTCGGCAAGCGTGTTAGCCACTGAAGAGTGCCGCCTTTTAAAGATTACTCGCATGGTCATTGGGATCTTAGCGGGTATTCAGCCTTCAGCAGCTATCCAGCTGCTTGCTGCCATTGGGCGGTCCCTTGTCCAAAGGCTCCGAGCCGGAAATCAAAAATATCTGGATGTGCTTTTGGCCGGCCACGTTCCGGGATCTCTTCCCCAATAGAGAAGAAGCAGGCTTTACTGACACTTTGTGGATAAGCAACGTACCCTCGCGCAATCAGCGACTTTAACTGGCACCGCTTTACATACCGGAAGCAGTGTGAATTTGACCCTTCATCCGGCACCTCCTGGCCACGGCATTAAATTCCGCCGTATGGACTTGCCAGATCAACCTTTCGTGGAAGCCAAGGCGGAAAATGTAAAAACTGTCGAACGTGCCACCACCCTAGTAAATGGAGGGGTCAAGGTGCATACCGTTGAACATGTCCTTTCTGCGCTGGCGGGTATGAATGTGGATAATGTGTTGGTTGAAATGGATGCGAACGAACCACCGATTGTGGATGGCAGCGCGCAGCCATTTGTACAACTCATTGGCAAGGCAGGGATTATCGATCAAGACGCAGCCTGTCTGCGTTTCGAAGTCGCCGAACCTCTCCATCTGGAAAGCCGGGAGGGCTCTTTGTTGACCATTCTTCCCGATAATAAATACCGGATTTCTTGCACACAAGTCGGCCCAGGAGGGCGCTTCACTCAATTTCTGTCCTTAACCATCACTCCGGAAGTTTACGAAAAGGAGATTGCGCCAGCCCGGACATTTGTCTTTTACGAGGATGTTAAGCCACTAATGGATAAAGGCTTAATTAAAGGGGGAAGCCTCGAAAATGCGATCGTGGCACGTGGAGATTCCGTACTCAGTAAGGAGCCGCTGCGGTTTGGGGACGAATTTGTCCGACATAAGGTGCTCGATGTTATTGGTGATTTGGCCCTCTTTGGTCGCAGACTCTGCGGTCATGTGATTGCCATTCGGCCCGGCCATGGCCCAAATACTGAACTCGCCAAATTACTGTCAAAACGCCATTCGCAAATTTTGGCTTTGATGCCGACTCCCACAAACTCAAATGCTTCCGTCCTGGATGTCAATGAGGTCATGAAGACCCTGCCGCATCGCTACCCGTTCCTTATGGTGGATCGCATCATTGAAATTACGGATGATCTCACCGCAATCGGAGTAAAATCGGTCACCATCAACGAACCTTATTTCCAAGGGCACTTCCCCAATCATCCCGTAATGCCGGGTGTCCTTCAGCTTGAAGCCATGGCTCAGGTGGCAAGCATCCTGATGATGCGCAAAACAGAAAACTCCGGAAGGATCGGATATTTTATGAGCGCCGACGCCGTCAAATTTAGGAAGCCAGTTTTCCCCGGTGACACGCTTTTTATCCATGTGGAAATGATGCGGGCGACAAAGCGTTTAGGGAAAGCCTCCTGCAAATGCATTGTGAATTCCGAAGTAGTTTCCGAAGCGATTCTTTTATTCGGTCTCCTTTCCCAATGACGGAAATTCATTCCACGGCTATTGTTGATCCCTCCGCACTCATTGGCGACGATTGCAAAATCGGCCCTTATTGTGTGGTGGGGCCTCATGTGGAATTAGGAGAAGGCTGCATTCTTGATGGGCACGTCATGGTACAGGGCCCTTCGATCATCGGAAAACAAAACAAATTTCACCCCTTTTCCTCTATTGGAGGACGCTCACAGGACCTGAAATACGAGGGCGAACCCACTCGGTTAATTATTGGGAATGACAATGTGTTCCGAGAATTTGTCACTATTAACCGGAGCACCCGTCCGGGGTTTCAAACGGTCATTGGAAATTGGGGAAATTTTCTAGCCTACAGTCACATTGCTCACGACTGCCACGTTGGCGACTACGTGATATTTTCTAATAATGGCACTTTGGCGGGCCATGTTACTGTTGAAGATTATGTCATTATTGGTGGCCTGACAGCCGTCCATCAGTTTTGTCGCATTGGTCAACATGCACTGACAGGTGGCTGTTCTAAAATCGTGCAGGATGTTCCCCCTTTCATGATTGCAGATGGGAATCCGGCTGAAGCGCGAGGCATCAACACGATTGGCCTTAAGCGCCGAGGTTTCCAAGAAAGTGAAATATCGGCTCTAAAGGATGCCCATCGCATTCTTTATCGTTCTTGCCTGAATGTGCGCCCAGCCTTGAAGAAGATTCGGGAGGAGATTCCTTTGATAGCGCCTATTGATGCTTTTCTTGCCTTTGTTGAATCCAGCAACCGCGGAATTGTCGGTTAGAAGCCATATTGTTGTTTGTCACAACGGAACGCATTTATCCCTACAACCTCTCCCAGTAACTACTCAGCCGTAATTGAACAGGCTGAGTAAATGAGGTATAATAGGAACTCAAATGCGAGAACTGCCCGACTTGAAACGGCTCAGCCATGAAGAAAAAGATGCCCTCATCATAGGGCTATGGGCAATGGTGCAAGAGCTTGAAGCACGGGTGAAAGAATTAGAAGGCAGGCTTTCAAAAAACAGCCGAAATTCGAACAAACCACCCTCGAGGATGGTTTAAAGAAACCAGTACCAAAATCACTCAGGCAAAGTGGGCAATGTTCCAGCGGAGGACAAAAAGGGCACCCTGGGGCTACCTTGAGACAGGTGGAAATTCCTGATGTAATCATCACTCATCGTGTTCCTAAAGTTTGTGAAGAATGCCAAAGAGAGCTCAATCCGACATTGCGTAAGACTATTCGCCAAGTGTTTGACCTACCTGAGCCAGAGGTACGCGTCACAGAGCATCGGGCAGAAGAAGCGGGTTGTCTCAATTCAAAGGTATTTTGATTCATGATGGTTGGAGCCCTTATCGCACACTGAATTGTCAGCACGGACTGTGCAACGCCCATCATTTGCGTGAACTGACCTATCTCTATGAAGAGTTCAAACAAGACTGGGCAGGCGAGATGATTGAGCTCTTAGTATACGCCAATAACCAAGTTAAAAAATGCCCGCTCTCACCCGAACAAGTGGCACATTTACGAGGTGTATTTGATACGCTGCTTGAAGTAGGTGATCTAATGAATCAAAGGAATCCTTCAGTTCAGGGCAAGCGCGGCCGTGTCAAACAGAGTAAGGCGATCAATTTAATCGACCGTCTACGCATTTATAGCGAGGACGTATGGAGATTTGCTACAAACCCATTGGTTCCATTTACCAATAATATTGCAGAACAAGCCATACGAATGCCAAAGGTTAAACAAAAAATCTCAGGTTGCTTTCGTACCCAGAAGGGGGCTGATGTCTTCTGCACTATCCGCTCCTACTTGGCTACCTTGCACAAGCAAGGAGCTAATCTCTTTCGCTCTCTAGTAAAGACTTTCCAAGGTTTCGTGCCTCAGCCTGCCGCTACGGGCTGAGTAGTTACAGAGCATCAAGCCTTTCAAAGGCCAATTGTTTATATTGATGAGAGTGGATTTGCCCAAGATATGCCCAGAAAATATGGCTATGCTCCCAAGGGGCAACCTTGCTATGGAATTTTTAATTGGCACGCCAAAGGAAGAATGAATGTCATAGGCGCTCTCATGGGGGCTTTTCTGCTTACTGTTTGCCTCTTTGAGGGTTCAATAAACAGCGACATTTTCTATACTTGGATCAAAGAAGATCTTCTACCAAAACTTCCCAAAAAATTGCAACTGTAGGGATACTTTATTGACTATATTCCCAATAAGATATCAATTCGAATAGAAAACCGTACTTTATGAGTCGCATAGATCCTCCCTCGTTGTCATCCCAGTTAACTTTTTCAAACCGTGATCATCCAGAAAGATCGGAATATAATAGATCCGAAGTTGCCAACATAATCACAATAAATAGACCTTTTCCTCAAAATTGTTCCGTATCCACCTTAACTGCTTTATGTCTTCGGACTCTCCCTACATGGATGAGTAGAGTCGAAAATGATCCGATTCAAACGCAATATCTGGCAGACCGGCTTGCGGGGACTCGCAGAGCGGATTTCGGAATTCAAGATATACAAAGCCTACCTACAGAATGGTTTTTTGCATTATTACAATCCCCAAATTTACGGGATCATGTATTCAGTGTAGATTTTTTATCTAAGCTTAATATTAATCAAAGAAATGACTTAATAAATAGCGGATGGCTTTATCGTGCGCCCGAAGATTTGCGTCAGAGATTCTACAATGCACTTCTCATCAATTCTCCGGAAACCCTGACTCTGGATTTAGCCTCAAATATTCCAGGACAAATGTGGGTGGGAATGATGGAAAATCAACGGAGTCGTCTCAATGCTGTCACGGTCCAAGTATTAGAGCGCAATGCGCATAATTTCCAAGAGGCACAATCCTTGACAGAACAACAAATTCGTATACTGCAGCAACCGGGCGACCGCATCCTTGTAGAATTTACCAGCAGGCAAATATCTTATTTAAACCTCCAAAACCTTGGTTTAAATTTTTGGCCACACTTCTATATGGCTGTAGGACCCGCACAATTGAGACATGTCTTTGGATCCTTTACACGGGAACAAGTGGCCTCAATGGGATCGCTACCGCTCACCCATCCTTTTTTCGATAGGATAGGATATCTTTCTTCTGATGTGATCCCCGTGCTCCCTGTAGATTTAATGAGGCAAATACGGGTTAATGGGACTCAATTGTATATGTTCCATGCAGGAGTTAGAAATAGAGGGGAGGAAAGATGGCTATGGACGTCTGCGCATTTTGCTGCCTTGACTCAAGCTCAACGAGCCGTATTACACCCAAGTGTTTTAGCTTTTTTTGAAAAAATGAGATGGATTGAAACAGATACCATCAGTCAATTATCGAGTGACCAGCTCATAGAATCCGCTTTTGCTTACACTAGGGAACAATGGGAACAAGTGAGTCCAGCACAGCTTCGAAATTTTTCGCGTGATCAGGTTGCAGCTCTCCTTGCCTCCCTCGATAATAACCAGTTTATTTGGTGGACCCCAGCTCAGTGTGCTGCAGTGTTTCGCTGGATTCCTTTGGCATATGCAACACGCCTCTTGTCCGTGATCAGAGTGAGTTGGAACTTTCGGGCAATAGATGCAACTCGTTATCGAGACATCGTCAGACTGTTAATTCCGAGCGATCTTCCTACCACCTCGAACCAAAATATTCCAGGTACAGCAACCCCACGATATCCACTGATCAGAATAGAAGAGCTGGATGAGGATTTCTTTTTGTATTTACGAGAGGATACATTACAAGCAGCCGCAGCCGTAATGAGGCGAACACAAATGACTCAACTTTCTTCCCATGCTTTTGCGAGGTTTTCGCCCGCAGGCATCTCCGCGCTTAATCCTGAGACTTTTGCGGGCGTGACTGCAGGACAATTAACCATTATCAGCAATTCCCCTGCACAGGTACAGGCTATTACGTTACAACAGATCCCGCTCATTTCGATAAATACCTTAATGAACATGGAGCGTGAGAGTGTGTTGAATCTTTGGAGAAACTTTACCTGCGATCAAGTCGTGGCTCTCACCAGAGAACAGTATGCCTTTTTCATGGCGGCAATCAGAGGCCCTCTTCCTTCAGACTCCTCTAGGGATAATCAGCAACGGGGACCAGAAGGTGATGGAGATGGGCCGACAGATCCGAACACTGGAGCCCGTAGGAGATGGTTATCTCGGGGAAATATCAGTAAAAGATTTACTCACTTTATGGCTGCAGTAAGAAATTGGGGAGGGCGGCCCGGACAAGACATCTCTGAATATATCCTAATAGAAGATATAAAAAATGCAGATGCAAAGTTTTATCACCGGGTACGAAAAAAACCACGTTACAGTACCAATGATTCTGGTGGTGAAGATGTTCCTAGGTACGATGTGGAGATTGAGGAATATAGGCAATGGGTGCAAGGGATTCCCGTGGCTCTTTTACGAGCGATTCCACCTTCCATAGTTCCTCAAATTCATGCGGAATTTTGGGAGGCTCTCACGGACGTGCAGCTCGCGAGTCTGAAGCCAGAGCAGAAAAATGCGATTACTGCCAAGATGATCAAAATAGAATCTCCCTCTTTGCTGCCGTGGGCTCGTGCAGCAGGAACGAAATTGGAATTAACCCCTAATGAAGCTAAAGAATGGGTCGACAGGATTGATACTAAACGGGGGTTAAGAGACGCATTGACTCCGAATGTCTTAAGATCTATGCAATCGACTTCTGATTTTTATTTCCTTTCTTGTTTAGAACCGGAACACTATTTTAAGTATGGGGAAAATGACTGGAACGGGGATCAAATCGCAGCACTTCCAGAAAAACTCATCTCTGAGATATGGGATGAAAAATATTTTAATCAATTGAATCTGGATCAAAAATTAAGAATTGATCCAAAAATATTTGCAAAAATAAGACCGAAGGTGATTGAAGGTTTGAAGGTAATTTTTTTTATGACCTCTTCGGAAAATAATGAGCATCAGCAAGGTTTGTGGAGGCTGCTACAAGCGCTAGGAAATAAGGTTCAATACTTTCCCATCGAAGTAATTCATATACTGATAGGCTACAAGATAGCAGGGGCAGTACAAATTCAGCAATTGGATATTCATACAATACCTTCTTCCTTATTTAGAGAGCTCTGCGGAATTTTTGGAATTCTATTTCTTAAGCTGCTTCCCTCCCAACAGGTCAGTCAGCTGAGTAGGGAACATCTTCTAGCCATTCCCAATAATATTTATGCAGCACAACTACTGGATTCTTACAACGCCCGTTCAGATGCAGAAATCGAGAGTGGTAAGTATGGCAATTTGCCTGTAAAACAATATCGTTTAGCAATTGAGATCATTGCTAAAAGTTTAGCAAAGGGTGAAATTCCGCTCACAGAAGCCCAGCGTTTAAATATTCTCCAAGGGAAACTTGATATTCGGATCCGCCGCAATACCACCCCGGATACTTCAAATACTTCAAACTATTATACTGTCACTAATACTCAGATGCCTACTACGCCCATTCCTACTCTGCCCATGGAAATGTCTGAACGAGGAGTATACGGCAGTATCGAGCTATAGCGAAAGCATTGCACGGTCCAGGATCACTCCTCCATGAGGGAAGAATACCGGCCAATAGGGTGAAGTGGTGACGAAAAAGTGGACACGGGATGTAACCTAAAAAAGGACCGTGAACAGCAAAGAAAATAAATTGAGCCGGAGATTTGACGAAGAATTGAAACGTAACGCCGTGGAAATGTACGAGAGAGGAG
>PSRL01000173.1 GCA_003176035.1 Verrucomicrobiota bacterium | reverse complement strand
GAATAGGCTTTCCCCATTCTTCCTTTATAGCATTTCTATTCGAATGGAACTACTTAAATCTAAAATGCTCTAGCGCAACAAAAGTGGGTCAAATATCTTCCCACGGTCAAAATCTGAGCTTGTGGGCGAGGTGCTCGCCCACAAGCTCAGGGCTATTCTCGCTCTTTCAGGTGGCTCCCGTCGGATTGACCGCGGCTTTCACGGCGCACGGAAATTACGGGCTAAAAGTTGCGGTGCTCCTGGCCCAAAATCATCTTGCCTTTCTATAAAAACACGGAAAATTAAAGTATGATTACAAAACTTCTTCACACACGCTACCGCGTTGAGGATCTCGAAAAGACTGTACGATTTTACTGCGACGTGCTGGGTTTGAAGGAGGTGAGTCGAAGCACCAGTGGACGCGGCTCACAACTAGTCTTTTTGAAAGCCCCCCAATCCGATGAGCTTATTGAACTCTGTAAATATGAAGCCAGCGGTCCGGTTCAGGTTGGCAACGATCTGACTCATCTTGCTTTTGAAGTCGACGATTTAAATGCTTTTGCTACGCATGCCGCAAAGCTTGGTCATCAACTTTCCGATGGTCCTCACAAGACTAGTAGCGGATCGGTCATCGCTTTTATAGACGCCCCGGAAGGCTACGAAATTGAACTCATTCAAAAGGCAAAAAAATAACGGATCGCTCGCTCGGATAAAATATTAGCGAAAGGGCTATAAGGCACGATTAGGGGCTCTTATTTTCTGCTATCGTTTTGAGAACTACCTCAGCTTGAGCATCTACTTCCGGATATTCAAAAACCTTTCCCTCGTAATTTCGAATCACCACTTTTTCGTTGTTGTGATAGAGGACATACTCGGGATTGATGGGGACCTTGCCACCACCACCCGGAGCATCGATCACGTATTGTGGAATGGCATAACCCGTCGTTTTACCGCGTAAACTATCAATAATTTGTATGCCTTTGCTCACGGACACACGCAAGTGACCAGACCCACGAATGAGGTCGCACTGATACAAATAATACGGCCTCACTCTACAAATCAGTAACTTGTGTACAAGCTCCCGCATCACTTCGACAGTGTCATTAACGCCGGCAAGAAGCACACTTTGATTTCCCAAGGGGACACCGTGATTGGCAAGCCGCTCAAGGGCTTCTCGCACTTCCAGGGTCAATTCTCTCGGATGATTGACATGAACACTCATCCAAAGAGGATGAAACTTCTGCAACATTTGACAAAATTGCGGTGTGATCCGTTGCGGAAGAAAAATGGGAACTCGTGTACCGATACGCAAAAATTCAATATGTGGAATCGCTCGCAAACGACTGAGCAGGTACTCCAGCTTCTCATCGGAAAATAGCAGAGCATCTCCCCCTGAAAGCAAAACATCCCGCACTTCCTTGTGACGTTGCAAATAATCAAAAGCCTGCTCAAGATCCGTGTGCAGTGCCTGTTCTCCCGCCCCACTCACCACGCGGCTTCTCGTACAATATCTACAATAGGCCGCACAGCGATCTGTCACCAAAAATAGCACCCGATCCGGATAGCGATGCACTAACCCCGGCACAGGCATATGAGAATCCTCGCCACAGGGATCTGCCATCTCGGCGGCAGAGGTTTGCCCCTCCTCGAACCTAGGAATCACCTGGCGCCGGATAGGACACTCGAAGTCGTTGACATTAATCAAATTAAAAAAATGAGGCGTTATCGCCATGGCAAGCTTGCTCTTAGCCAACAAAACGCCAGCCCTCTCCCCGGCACTTAAAGTCATCCGGTTCTCCAGATCCTCCAACCGTGTTACCCTGTTGCGCAATTGCCAGCGCCAGTCCTTCCAATCACTTTCGGTCACATCGGGCCAATGGCCAGGCGCATGCGAAACGAAACGAGCCGCCGCACCATTTACTAAATTAGGTTCCATATTCAGTTAGTAGTCGGTGAAGGTAGACAACTCATCTAATTTGTCAACCGACCCAAATAGAGGCATCTTTTGTCAATATGTATTCGAAAACGCAGGGCCTTGTGCGTCCCAAAAAGTATGCCAAGCCGCCTACTCGCACTTATCTTTCATCGGCTCGATACTGAAAAGCTCCCCGTGTGTCAGGGCACTGATTACGTTTTTGTACTTATTCTTATATTAAGATACTTAAGGGCCTTTGCATTCGGCGTAAAACTTAGCAGCGAGTGCACCCCAAAAAAATCTATGCAACAAAAGACTACTTAAAATGGTTATACAATCGCCTCATTAGGGAAGGCTTTTTTTTGAGCACCATTATGATCGTCTTTGTCTCGTCCTGCTTTATTTTTATTAATAACCCCTCGTGCTTAAGATCTTCGATGGTATCAGGGATCGCAACGCGGAGAACTTCCGATTTAAATGACGGCATTCGAGGATTGTGATCACAGTGACTCCCCACGATCGTTGACCATCTTTCCTTGGAAAGCTCATTGTGGAGATCCTCCAAATGGGAACAGAGCGCCGCAGCCCGATTGCTTGCATTTAGCGAAATTTTTCTACCGGTGCCTGTTTTTCCAAAACTTTTTCTTTCATTTGAGATCTCGCTTTCCGCGAGAAAATCCGAAAGCGGAATATTTCGTTTGGTTGCTAAAATGGTGATGTCCTCGCTACGGCTTTGCCGTATTGTCCATCCCTTAGTACTCAGCTCTCGCCGTAATTCCTCCAACAACAAACTCTTGCGGTCTTGCGTCGGCATTTTTGACCTTTTCACTTCCTTAAAATACATCATTCGCCTTCATTTTGCAACAGGTTGCGATACCGGATTAAGGAGCTGGATTAGAGGCACTTCGCTGCTGGACGCATGCGCCTCCTCCCATGGCTCCCTCCCAGCATGCATGCCGCCACAGCTCTCTCCAGGTAAGTGCGATTGCCTAAAAAATGCCCCTGCCCTCCACCGGCGCCGGGGGGCCTTGTTGAAACAGCCGTGTTGCCATGAGCCATTGTTTCACAACGAAGGCCGTGAAGTAGAACTATTGCGCCATTTTTTGTTTCCTTCGGCGCTGTGCATCGGCAAGAAATTCAGCCTGAGCGTCAAAGGGCATACCGTAGGGAGTTAGCGGGTGATAGATCCCTTTGGAGTCCATTCGACGAGCTTTCACATTGTCCTTCCAGAGCCAATCCAAAATCTCTTCGACATGCTCTTTTACTTTTGAAGAGGTAATAGGAAAGCAGGTTTCGACACGTCGAAAGAGATTTCGAGGCATCCAGTCAGCGCTTGAAAGGAATAAACGGGAGGCTCCGCCATTTTCAAAGCGATAGATCCGGCTGTGCTCCAGAAAGCGGCCTACGATACTGCGAACTTCGATATGTTCACTCATGCCCGGCACTTCCGGGACGAGCGAACACATGCCGCGGACGAGAAGGCGAATCGGCACGCCCGCACTCGAGGCTCGATAAAGAGCACGAATCAGGTCCTCCTCAATTAAGGAGTTGAGTTTGGCATAGATCCCGCAGGGCCGACCGGCTTTTGAATGTGCGATCTCTTCATCGATGAAGCGAAGAAGTTCTGTTTGTAGATTAAAAGGGGCAAGGAGAAGTTCTTGAAATCCGGAGAATTGCGAGACGCCGGTTAAGAGATTAAATGTTTCCGCTAGCTCAGTTGTAATAGGCTCGCGACAGGTGAGTAAACTGAGATCGGTGTAGATTCGGGCGGTCGCCGGATGGTAATTTCCTGTGCCCAGATGGGCATAGCGCCGAATGATGTCGCCTTCGCTTCGGACCACAAGCAGCCCTTTTGCGTGCGTCTTGAGTCCCGACATTCCATACACCACGTCCACCCCGGCTTCCCTCATCATCCGCGCCCATTTTATATTGGCGGCTTCGTCAAAACGAGCTTTCAATTCAATGACAGCGGTCACTTGTTTGCCATTGCGTGCCGCACTCATTAGCGACTGCACTATGGGCGAGTCTGAGCTCGTTCGATACAAAGTTTGTTTGATTGCCAGGACATGAGGGTCTTCGGCCGCTTGACCCAAAAAATCGACAACTGTTTGAAAATTGTCATAAGGATGATGGAGCAGAATATCTCCTTTTCGAATGTGAAAGAAAATATCTGCGTCACCTTCAAGCGAAACGACAGTTGCCGCGGTGAAGCGTTTATACCGCAGATCCGGTCGATCTAACTGAAGCGCTAGCGGCATAAACCGCACGAGATTCAACGGGCCTTCAATTCGGTATACGTCGTCCGCCTCCAGGGAAAAAACTTCTAAGAGGCGCTCCACTACATCCTCCGGACAGTCGTCCTGAACTTCCAAGCGTACCGCCGCTCCCCGATTCACCCTCCGCAATTCGCTTTCAATGGCATGAAGCAAGTTGTGCACTTCTTCTTCATCGATATAGAGGTTGCTGTTTCGAGTGATACGAAACATATGAGCACCTTTGACCTCAACTCCTTTAAATAAGGCACCCACATGGTGCTTGATAATATTGCCCAGCAATACGAAGTCATCCCCCTCCCTTTTTTGGGAAAAGGCCACCACTCGGGGAAGGATGCGAGGAACCTGCACGACCCCCAAATCGGTGCTCAAATGAGCGCCTTCCAGTTGAACAATTACATTTAAGCTCTTATTTAGCAGCTGCGGAAAAGGATGAGCCGGATCAACAGCCAACGGCGTCAATACAGAATAGATGGACTTTTTAAAGAAATCCTCGAAATATTCTCTCTCAAGGGGGGGGACATCCGGATAATAGTGAAACCGGATCGCCTGCTCAGCCAACTGAGGCTGCAAATCCTCTCTCCAACACCGGTATTGATCCGCTACCAGCCGACGGACGCGAGCTGAAATTAAGGCTAGTTGCTCTGTTGCTGAGAGTCCGTCGGGTCCCGTTTCCAAAATGTGCGTTTGCTTTTGTTGCTTCAAACCAGCAACTCGCACTTCAAAAAATTCATCCAAGTTGGAACTGACAATACAGAGAAATTTGAGACGCTCCAGTAGTGGATTGGATTCATCCAAGGCTTGATCCAGTACGCGTTGATTGAATTCCAGCCAGCTCAGCTCGCGATTCAAAAACGCCTTGGAAACCTCCATTGCCACATCATAAATCCTCTAATTCTTCTACAAAGGGTCAAGCCTATGTTATCAGCAACTTTGCGGGCTTCATCCGTTTGCTTAACAGCCTGTCTCAAAGGTACCTGAGGTGGCGTGGCGGAAGGCTTGCAAATCAAGAAGCAATAAAATGCTAATATTCTTTGCGATATCGGGCGATTTTGGCTTGCCCAGACCCTTCTTCGCGCTTGGCTGCGCACCGCCATTTTGTTGCGCCGTCCTCTTCCAGGCCCCCTTGGACGGCTCCTGAAGTTTCTCAGAACGATAATGCAACGCCAGTTAATGCATGCCCCGGCTATGGGTTGGCTGGCAGGTCAACGGTTACCACCCCAACACCACAGCAAAAATCAGCGGAGCCACAATGGAAGCATCCGATTCAATAATAAACTTCGGGGTGTCGATACTCAGCTTGCCCCAAGTAATCTTTTCATTGGGCACGGCGCCGGAATAACTTCCATAACTTGTGGTAGAATCGCTGATCTGACAAAAATAGCCCCAAAGAGGTACATCTTCCCGCCTTAAATCCTGATGAAGCATCGGCACGACACAGATTGGAAAATCCCCTGCAATGCCACCGGCAATTTGAAAAAAACCAACCGACCCCACCTTACCGAGCGGCCTGGCCGTCTCAGTGTACCACTTTGCCAGTTCCATCATATACTCGATACCGCTACGGACTGTACCGACGTTGCCAATATTGCCACTGATACAGTGACCGGCATACATGTTGCCCAACGTGGAGTCTTCCCACCCGGGAACGAAGAGAGGGAGACTTTTCTCCATTGCCGCCAGGAGCCAGCTTTGGCTGGGATCAATTTGATAATCCAAAGTTTTCTTACGAAGGATGCGATAGAGGAATTCGTGTGGAAAATAGCGCTCCTTTGCGCGATCAGCAGCCTTCCACTCCTCCAGGACAGCGGCTTCAATCCGACGCATTGCTT